>JAYTHT010000188.1:0-5235 GCA_043732365.1 Novosphingobium sp.
TGATACAGAGGCATCTGGGCGTGCTTCTCGTGGAGAAGCGTTTGGGATTGAAGAATGACTAAGCTTTCCGGTTCGGATACCAAAAGCACTCTCTACTGCAGCTTCTGCGGAAAATCGCAGCATGAGGTGCGCAAGCTGATCGCTGGCCCCACCGTGTTCATCTGTGATGAATGCGTAGAGCTGTGCAACGACATCATCCGTGAAGAAACCAAGTCTGGCATTACCGGCAAGAAGGATGGCGGCGTGCCGTCGCCGCGTGATATCTTTGCGACGCTGAACGATTATGTGATCGGCCAGGACCGCGCCAAGCGCGTGTTGTCGGTCGCGGTGCACAACCATTACAAGCGGTTGAAGCACAGCGGCAAAGGCGGCGAAGTCGAACTGTCGAAATCGAACATCCTGCTCGTTGGCCCAACCGGCTCGGGCAAGACTTTGCTGGCGCAGACGCTGGCGAAAACGTTCGATGTGCCGTTCACAATGGCCGATGCGACCACGCTGACCGAGGCCGGCTATGTCGGTGAAGACGTCGAAAACATTATTTTGAAGCTGTTGCAGGCCAGCGACTACAATGTTGAAAAGGCGCAGAACGGCATCGTCTATATCGACGAAATCGACAAGATCAGTCGCAAGGCCGAAAATCCGTCGATCACGCGCGATGTGTCGGGTGAAGGCGTGCAGCAGGCCCTGCTGAAACTGATGGAGGGCACCACCGCCAGTGTGCCGCCGCAGGGCGGACGCAAGCATCCGCAGCAGGAATTCCTGCAAGTAGACACGACCAACATCCTGTTTATTTGTGGCGGGGCGTTTTCCGGGCTCGAACGGATTATTTCGGACCGCCTGCAGAAACGTTCGATCGGATTTGGCGCGCATGTCGCCGATCCCGACAAGCGCCAAGTCGGCGAACTGCTGCAAAAGGCCGAACCCGAAGATCTGTTGAAATTCGGCTTGATTCCCGAATTCGTCGGCCGTCTGCCGGTGATCGCCACGCTCAATGATCTCGATATCGAGGCGCTGGTGCTGATTTTGCGCGAACCCAAGAACGCCCTGGTCAAGCAGTATCAGAAACTGTTCGAGCTGGAAGATGTGGTGCTGACGTTCACCGAAGAAGCGCTGGAAGCGATTGCCAAACGCGCGATCGAACGCAAGACCGGTGCACGCGGGTTGCGCTCGATCGTTGAAAGTCTGCTGCTCGATACGATGTTCGACCTGCCAACGCTGGAAGACGTGGTTGAAGTGGTCGTCGACAAGGACGTCGTCGAAGGCCGCAAGGAACCGATGCAAGTCCTGAAGGACAAAGAGGCCGCCTGATTTGGTGCTGGACCCGAAACTCGCAAAAAAGAGCGAGTTGCGGGTCCGGCACTTAGACGACCAATTCGCTGATCAGCGCACAATCGTGCGCGTGCTCTTCGATTTCGATCTGCACCGTGGCGTGGCAGATGCCGAATTTGTGATCCAGCGCATCGGCCAGCGTATGCAGGAACGCATCGCCGGGATGCCCTGCCGGAATAACGAGATGCGCGGTCAGCGCGGTCTCGGTCGTGCTCATCGGCCAGATGTGCAGGTCGTGCACCGCAGTCACCCCGGCCTGTTGGCCCAGCCACGCGCGCACTTTTTGTTCGCTGATCCCCGGCGGCACGCCGAGCAGGCCCATGTGCAGCGCATCGCGCGCCAGGCCCCATGTGCTCCAGCCGATCAGTGCGACAATCGCCAGCCCGACGACCGGATCGATCCAGTACGCATGGGTAAACGCGATCACCAGCGCCGCAATTGCCACGCCTGCCGAGACCGCAGCATCGCCCGCCATGTGGAGGAACGCACCGCGCAAGTTGATGTCGTGATGGCGCCCGCCCATGAACATCAGCGCGGTGGCGGTGTTGATGGCAATCCCGATTGCGGCGACCACCATGACCGGGCCAGTGGCGATCGGCTGCGGATGGAACAGCCGTTGCACCGTTTCCAGCGTGATCGCACCCAGCGCAAGCATCAGCAACGACACATTGCCCAACGCCGCCAGGATCGAACTGGCCTTCAGACCATAGGTAAACCGCGACGAAGGCGGCCGCGCAGACAGGACAGTCGCGCTCCACGCGATGCCCAGGCCCAGTACATCGGACAGATTGTGCCCGGCATCGGCGACCAGCGCCATCGATCCCGCCAGCACGCCGTAAACCGCCTCGATCACGACAAACGCGGTATTGAGCGTGATACCGACCGCAAACGCGCGGCCAAAACTGGCTGGGGCGTGGACATGGCCGTGATGGCCGTGGCTGTGACCATGGGCATGATCGTCAAGCCCGTGACCGGTGTGCTCATGACCGGCGTGGTGTTGGTTCGAGTGGTCGTGCGTTTGGGCCATGGCTCGCTCTAACCTGACGGGGCCGTTTTGCACAGCATCCTTGCCGGTTTTCCTGATAGAGTTGGGCTCGGTGGAGTTGGGTCCGATAAAGTTGGGCCGAATGACGTTGGAAACGTAGCGCCGCTCAAAAAACCGAATAGCTGTGTCTCGTGCGTCCCGATATAGGTGCCAGGGGGCCTGTAAGCCGGGTTCTGTCGTGCCGACGGTATCTGTATGAACAGACCGTATCGGCACGGGCAGCCATTCCTCTAGGCGACGCATTGCTGCGGCGCTCAAGCAACCAACCCGGGCTACGCAGGATCTTGTGGATCCTTGGCTTGAAACATGCCTGCCGGATATCCGGCGCGTCGCCCCTATTCGGTCTTGCTCCGGGTGGGGTTTGCCGTGCCGCGGCCGTTACCGGCGCGCGCGGTGCGCTTTTACCGCACCGTTTCACCCTTGCCGCCGGATTGCTCCGGTGTGGCGGTCTGTTCTCTGTGGCACTTTCCCTGGGGTCACCCCCGGCGGGCGTTACCCGCCACCCTTGTTTCATGGAGCCCGGACTTTCCTCGGCATCGAAAAACGATAAGCGCAAAACGACTAGCGCAAAACGATGACGCGGCTGCCCGGCCCCCTGGCGAATTCGCGCCTAGCATGGGTTTGGAGTGCGGTCAAAATTGACTGAAAGCTTTCCCGATCAAACATCTTTTCCCCCAACATCTTTATCCATATCGCGCTGGATCAGCAGCTCGAACAACAGCGCACCGATCTGCCCGTCGATTTCGCCGGTGAGCCGGTGCGGGCGCCAGCGGCGTTCGAACGCGCGGATCGCGGCGGCCCGGTCCGCGATGTCATAGCCATAGCGTTCCAGGGCCAGATAAAACGCGCCGTCGTTGTCATAGATCAGGCGCATCCGGGGTTTTGGCCGGGGCAGTGCCAGGCGGTACCGCGCCAGCATGTCCCAATCGAACAATTCGCCCGGATCGGTCTTGCGCGTCGGTGCGACGTCGGAATGCCCGATGACATTGTCGGGCGCAATCGCGTGGCGCCGCATGATGTTGGCCAGCAGCGGCACCAGCGCCTCCATTTGCGCATCGGTGAACGGGCGATAGCCGTATTCGTGCCCGGGATTGACCATTTCGATGCCGATGCTGGCCGAATTGATATCGGTCACGCCGCGCCAATACGCGCGCCCGGCGTGCCATGCGCGGTTTGCCTCGTCGACCATGCGGACGACCGTGCCGTCTTCGTCGATCAGATAGTGGGCCGACACTTGCGCCGCTGGATCGCACAGCCGTTCGATCGCATCGGCGGCGCTGGTCATCCCGGTGTAATGCAGAACGACCATCGATATCGGCAGCTTGCGCTCGTTCCAGTTCGGCGAGGGGACCTCGCGGTGGACGAGCCAGCGGTTCATGCAAGCGGTGCTTTCACACCAGGGGGGCAGCGTTGTGCCATCACGCGGCGGGCAGCACCGCGCCCATCACCAGTTGCTGGGATGACACCTGGGTCTGTAACCCGCCGCCAAACCCTGTGACGAGTTGCTCGATCATATAGGCGGGCGCGGTCTTGGCCGACAGCGCCGCTGTGGCCAAAGTGCCGTCGAGCGCCTGTCCGACCGTGGGATCGAACGCAATCCGTGCACCCGAGGCGCGCACGACGATTTCGCTGACGCGTCCGGCATCGGTGTCGCGCGTTTCGGCAACGATATCCAGCGTGCCGCCGCGCACCAGCGCTTCGATGCCGATCATCGCAAGGTTTAGCAGCACTTTGACCGCCGGCTTTGGCATCATTTCGCTCGCCAGCGCCCAGCTGACCGTGATTCGGCCATTGTTGCCGACCAGCGCATCGATCACTGCGCGCGGTTCATGCATCGCCACGGTCTCGCCAAATCCGCCGCCCGCGCCAAAGGCGAGGCGGAAAAAGCGCAATTTGTCCGCCGAGGTCTTGGCGCTTTGTTCCAGCAGTTCGAAACAGCGTTGACGCATGTCGGGGTCTTTTTCGTCGGCCAGCAGTTCCAGGCCGTTGGACAGCGCGCCAACCGGGCTCAACAGATCGTGGCACAGGCGCGAGCAAAGCAAGCTGGCAAGTTCAAGCGAAGCGATAGTCATGTCCGGGTTCGGGCCCTTGTGTGGTTAGGTTGTGTTTTTTGGTATGGTGCGCGTGGTATTGTGTGTCTTAACCGGCAACCACGTCAGAGGAAAGCAGTTCGAACCCCGATACGATATCACTGCACAGGTCAATTCGGTCATCGGTAGTGATCGTGGCGCGCGCCGGAGTGGTGATGCAAATCGGCACCGGTTACTGTAAGCGCGCAAAAGGGCGACCGGCATGGTCTTGTCAGGCGTGGGGCGCGCGCCATATCGAGTGGGTAATGGGGGCAATAGCGGACATTTTGACCGGCACGATCGGCGAAGGCGGGCAGCGGCTGGACAAGGCGCTGGCAGACGCATCCGGGCTGTCACGCGAACGGGTCAAGGCGCTGATCGGCGAAGGCGCGGTCACGCTCGATGGCCGCGCGGTGGTGTCGGCCTCGGCCAAGGCGGGCGCTGGCGCGGCCTGGGCGATTGCGGTACCGGTGCCGTTACCCGCCAGCGCCCTGGCGCAGGATATTCCGCTGGTGATCGCCTATGAAGACGATGCGCTGATCGTAGTGGACAAACCGGCGGGGCTGGTCGTTCATCCTGCGGCGGGCAATCTCGATGGGACGCTGGTCAATGCGCTGCTGCACCACTGCCGGGGGCAGTTGTCGGGAATTGGCGGCGTCGCCCGGCCCGGGATCGTCCATCGCATCGACAAAGCGACATCGGGCCTGCTGGTGGTGGCCAAGACCGATGCCGCGCACGAAGGGCTGGCGCGCCAGTTTGCCGACCATTCGATTGTGCGTGCCTATCGCGCGA
>JAYTHT010000189.1:0-1478 GCA_043732365.1 Novosphingobium sp.
CCGGTTCGTTCACCGCCCAGTCTTTTTCCGGCGCAAGCCGGATACGCGCGCCATTGACCCCGCCGCGCATGTCGGTGCCGCGATACGTCGATGCCGCCGCCCAGGCGGTGCGCACCAGTTGGGGGCCGGTCAGGCCCGTCGCCAGCACTTTGGCCTCCAGCGCGCTGACATCGGCCGCATCAATCATCGTGTGGGTTTCAACCGGCAATGGATCTTGCCACGAAAACGACTGCTGAGGCACTTCGCTACCGATATACCGGATCTTTGGCCCCATGTCGCGATGCGTCAGCTTGAACCAGGCATGCGCGAAGGCATCGGCAAATTGCTGCGGATCTTTTTGAAACCGCAACGCAATTGCGCGAAAAGCCGGGTCCTCCTTGACCGCAATGTCGGTGGTAAACATCATTGGCGCATGGTGCTTGGCTGCGTCGAATGCGTCGGGCACGATCTGGACATCGACTGCGTTCTTTGGTTCCCACTGGCCGGCGCCTGCGGGGCTCTTCGTCTTGACCCAGTCGAACGTGAACAGGTTGTCGAGGTATTGCGTCGTGAATGCGATCGGGCTGGCCGACCAGGCACCTTCCAGACCGCTGGACACGGCATCGGCACCGACCCCTGTGCCACAGCTGCTTTTCCAGCCGAGACCCTGGGCTTCGATCGGTGCACCGGCAGGCGCTGCGCCGACGCAGGTGGCGGGATGCGCGCCATGTGCTTTGCCAAAGGTATGCCCGCCGGCGATCAGCGCGACGATTTCCTCGTCATTCATCGCCATGCGTCCAAATGCCTGGCGGATGTCATACGCGGCGGCAATTGGGTCGCCGCTGGCATTGGGGCCTTCGGGGTTCACATAGATCAGCCCCATCTGCACTGCGGCGAGCGGACCCTTCAGATTGCGATGCGGATCTTCGCGGTTACCATCGGCGGCCATCCACTGCTTTTCGGTACCCCAGTAAACCACGTCGGGCTGCCAAGAATCGGTACGTCCACCGCCAAAGCCCAGGGTTTTGAAACCCATCTGTTCCAGCCCGACATTGCCGGTCAGCACCATCAGGTCGCCCCACGACAGGCGGCGCCCATATTTTTGCTTGATCGGCCAGAGCAGACGGCGCGCCTTGTCGAGATTGGCGTTGTCAGGCCACGAATTCAGCGCTTCAAACCGCTGTTCGCCGCCCGAACTGCCGCCGCGGCCATCGATCGTGCGATACGTGCCTGCGCTATGCCAGGCCATGCGGATAAAGAATGGACCGTAATTGCCATAATCGGCTGGCCACCATGGCTGCGAGGTGGTCAGGACCTTGGCGATATCAGCCTTTACTGCACGCAAGTCGAGCGTCAGGAACGCCTTTGCGTAATCGAAATTGGGGCCATAGGGATTTGCTGCCGCCTCGTTCTGGCGCAGCGCGCTCAGGTCGAGCCGGTCGGGCCACCAATCGGTGTTGTGGGTCGGTTTGTCAGGATATGGCGCCATCGCGGCATCG
>JAYTHT010000190.1:0-1478 GCA_043732365.1 Novosphingobium sp.
CGGACCAGGTGCGCGGCTGGTGGTCATCGGTCGCACTGGCTTACCACATGGAGGGGGATTATGACAAAGCGATTGCCACTTTGCGGCAAAGCATGGCCCCGGGCGAAATCAACGACCAGAACCAGATGGAACTGACCGACGTTGCCGCGATGCAATTGCAGTTTGGTCGCGCCACCGACGCGCTGGCGTCGCTGGCGCCATTGGACAAAGTCTCCAGCGGGTTTGATTTAAGCGCGCAAGCCATTGCGCGCAAACTCCACGGCTGTGCGACATGGCTTGGCGGAAAACCTGCCATTGCCGAGGCAGACCTGGCATATCTCAATCAACACGATGCCGATGCTCCGGGCAACAGCCGGGCCCTGGCTCTGTGTATGCATCGCGACGCCGAAGCCGCCGCCAGCTTTATCAACGACCTGGCCGACCCCGACAAGACCGTCGGCATACTGGTGCTGTTCAGTACGTTCACACCGGCGCCAAAGACCTATCCGCATGACTGGTATCGCGACGGGATCGGTCGCGTGAAAATGCGCTCCGATGTCAGCACCGCCATTGCCAAAGCGGACGGCGCGGGCAATTTTGACATACCTCCATTGTGAAAACAGGGATGAGGACAGGAAATTGTATTTTGACTGACAGGAAGGGCCGCGCGTGCTGATCAAGAAGATCCTGCTGGCTGCAGGTGGGCTGATCCCGGCGATCATCACACCCGCGCTGGCGGCGGCGCCCAATACGGCTGTACAGTATGCCCCGGCGGCCAATTGGGTCCAACCTTCGCCAGCCCCGACCCAGGCGTCGGTCCCCGACAATGCGCCGGTGCGCGTGATTTATACCGATGCGCAAATCCATGTCAGTGGCGATAAAACAGATACCTATACAGGCTATCGCATCCGAATTCTGAAACCCGAAGGGCTGGCCCTGGGCAATGTCACACTCGGCTGGAACCCGTCAAATGGCGGTGTCACGGTGCATCAGGTGCGCATCGACCGGCAGGGGCAGGTCATCGATGTGCTGAAAGACACAAAGTTTCAGGTCATCCAGCGCGAAGGCGGGCTGGAACGATCGATGCTGACCGGCGACCTGACGGCCACATTGCAAGTGCCGGGCCTGCAAGTAGGCGATGAAATCGAAATCGCGAGCACATCGCGCAGCCACGACCCAACGCTGGGCGATCATGTGTTTGGCCTGTATCCGTTACCGGTGCAGGGTCAGCCGGGCGCCTATCGCTTTACCATGGCCTGGCCGCCGGCCACGCACCTCGCCTGGCACGGATCGAGCGATCTGCCGGTGGCAATCCCCGCTACCACCGCGCATGGCGAACAGGCGATAGGTTATGAAATCCGCGATCCGCGCACGGTGATCATCAACGATGGCGCGCCGGTACGGTATAACATCAGGCGGTTGGTCGAATATTCGGACTTTAGCGGCTGGCCAGACATTTCGCGTGTGATGTGGCCGCTGTTCGACCGCGCGGCGCAATT
>JAYTHT010000191.1:0-1478 GCA_043732365.1 Novosphingobium sp.
TCGCGGCGGCGGCGCGCCCGCACCCGGTGGCCAGGCATGGAACCGTCCGGCGCAGATTGATGGCGCCAGAGGCGGTCCGGCCTGGCATGCGGTGCCGGCAAATGGTGCGCGCGGTCAGGGCAATACCAATTATGGTTATTCCGCCAATGCCCGCCCCGACTATACCCAACCCAATTACGCACGCCCGGCGTTTACCCGCCCTAGCAATGGCAATGCCAATTCCGCCCGGGCCGAATCCATTCGGCCCAATTACAGGCAACCGAATTCTGGCCAACCGGGTTCTAGGCCGCCCGATTATAGGCAGCGCGATTTCAGCCAACAGGGGTTTACCGCGTCAGGCCAGGAATATCGTGGAAATCGGTATGATGGCCGGCGTTGGAACAGTGGTTGGCGCAATGACCGGCGTTATGACTGGGCGGGATGGCGCAGCGCCCACGGCGACCTGTTTCATGGCAGTTACTATTATCCGCCCGATGACGGATATGGCTATGCGCGGGTGGGCATCGGCGCCGCGCTGGACGAGGCGTTCCTCGATGAACAATACTGGATCGATAACCCGGCGTATTACCATTTGCCGCCGGCCTATGGCCCGTATCGCTGGGTGCGCTATTACAACGATTGCCTGTTGATCGACATCGACAACGGCCAGGTCGCTGACGTTTTGTACAACGTATTCTGGTAAGAATTGGGCTTGCTATTGTGCCGCAAAGTATTGTGACACAATGGCAATTTCATCATTTCTCAATCGGAGCAATTCATGGCGTCGAGCATGCGCGCCATCAGCGCTTCGCCCGACGGGGTCAGCCGGACATAGCGCCGCCGCCCGTCGACAGTGTCAGAAGCGCGATAAATCAACCCTTCGAGTTCCAGCCGGGTGAGCCAACGCAATATCGTGGTCGATGGGACCCCCGCCTCGATACAAACACTCGAAACCTGGATTTCGCGGCGACTTTTCTGGGCAATATAGACGTCCAGCAAAATGTCCCAGGCCGGTTCCCCGAATAGTCCTGCCAGACCCGCTGCGGCATCTCGCTGACGACGTGCAATATAAACTGCCTTCGCCCACCGCAGGGACCGGTTCTCACTATCAAAATGGACTTTCAAGTGCATCCTTTCGTTTAATGACTACCGCCGGCCGCGCGCGAAGCGTAGCCATGAAAGCTCGATCGATGGCACCAGATGTCAGCCGATTGACCGATACCTGACGCACATTGACAAAGCTCCGTAATTAGACCGGGTTACTGTTCTGAAAGCCCCCATTAAGTATAACTCACACGAGATTTTTGGCGTTTTTGCAATGGGACCTGTCCGGAATGGACTAAACCGACCGTATTTATTCCACGCTTCGTCGCGCTTTGACCACGTTCTGTCGTCGGCGGCCCCCCTTGCCGTTCACCCCGGCATGGGCCATGAGATTGCGCTACCATGGTTTTTTCGTTCAATTCTGCCGCCCGCGACCCCGACCGCGCCGATTTACG
>JAYTHT010000192.1:0-1469 GCA_043732365.1 Novosphingobium sp.
CAACCGTAAAGTCCCACGCCTAAGCTGGCGACAAAAACCCCCGGAACACCGCCGACGCATCCGCGCCAAACATCACTGCGGGCGGCCCCATCGATTCAATCACCCCGTCGCGCACATGGACGACATGGCTCGACACTTCGCGGGCAAACGCCATTTCGTGCGTGACGATCAGCATCGTGCGGCCTTCGTCGGCCAGCGCGCGGATCAGATCCAGCACTTCGCGGACGCGTTCGGGATCAAGCGCCGAAGTCGGTTCGTCAAACAGCATCAGGTCGGGGTCGGTAGCGAGCGCGCGCGCGATGGCGACGCGCTGTTGTTGCCCGCCGGACAATTGCGCGGGCCAGTGCGCGGCAAAACCGGTCATGCCGACCTTTTCGAGCAAGGCATGCGCGCGTTCGGTGGCCTGTGCGCGGGCGGTACCGTGGACGTGGACCGGCGCGGCGACGATATTGTCGAGCACGGTCATATGCGACCACAAGTTGAAATTCTGAAACACCATCGCGGTTTTGGCGCGCAAGGCACCCAGCGCTTTGGGATTGTCGATGTGCGCTTTGCCATGGCGGTCATGCGCCAGCGGGGCGCGGGTGCCCGTGATCTCGATCGTGCCCGCATCAGGCATTTCGAGCAAATTGAGGCAACGCAGGAATGTGCTTTTGCCCGATCCACTGCCCCCCAGGATCGACACGACATCGCCGCGATGCGCGTCGAGATCGATGCCTTTCAGCACGGCGCGCCCGCCAAAGCTTTTGGTGATGCCGCGCGCGCGCAATACCGGCGATGCTTGTGCGGGACTCGTCATCATGCTCTCCTGGAACCGGTCGGCGTCAGGCCGCGTTCGATGCGCCGCAACAGCGCGGTCAATGCGGCGGTCATGGCAAGATAGACCGCAGCGGCGAGGCAGAACACTTCGAGCGTGCGATAGGAATGCGCGATCACCTGGCTTGCCACCCCGGTCACATCGAGCACCGTGATCGAACTGGCCAGCGAGGTCGATTTGATCATCATCACCAATTCATTGCCATAGGCCGGCAGCGCAAATCGCACCATTTGCGGCACGATCACCCGCCGCAACCGGGTCCACCGGCCCATACCACACGCCAATGCCGCCTCGATCTGCCCTTTGGGAATGGCCCCCAGGGCACCGCGCAGCACTTCGGCGATATATGCCGAACAACAGCACGTCATCGCCAGCCACGCGCAAAACAGCGGATCTCGAAACGCGGGCCACAGCCAGCCGTGGCGGATCGGCCCCAGCGCGGCGAGCCCGTAATAGACCATGAAAATCTGCAACAGCAGCGGCGTCCCGCGAAACACAAAAATCCACACTTGCGCGATTGGCCGGGTGAGACGCACCTGTTGTGCCGCGACCAGCCCGGCGGCAATCAGGCTCGACCCGATCGCACTGGCAACAAACAGCAGCAGCGTGACTGGTATGGCGGCCAGCAGTCCAAGCGTTGTGGTGGCAAGGA
>JAYTHT010000193.1:0-1468 GCA_043732365.1 Novosphingobium sp.
ATGCAGTTTCCGGCGCACAACGCCGATATCTATGTCGCCGATATTGAACGCGTCGAGGTGCTCGAAGGTCCGCAGGGGACGCTGTTCGGTGGCGGCGCCCAGGCTGGCGCGGTGCGCTATATCACCGCCAAGCCAAAGCTCGACAAGTTTGAAGGCAAGATCGAAGGCAGCTTTGGCGGCACCGCCGGTGGCGCACCGAATGCCGCATTCAACGCGATGATCAACCTTCCGATCGTGAATGACAAGATCGCCGTGCGCGCGGTCATTTATGACGATCATCATGGCGGTTATATCAACAACGTCTTTTCGACGTACACGCGCATGAATACCGATCTTGGCAATGGTTTGCTGGGTCTGGGCGGCAATACGGTGCCGCCATCGCAGCAGGCAAACGGCGGGCAGTATAACAACGCCGCGCTGGTCAAGAACAATTCCAACCCAGTCGATTATGTGGGTGGCCGCGTTGAACTCGCCTGGAACGTGGCGCCTGACTGGAACCTGCTGCTCACCGAATCCTATCAAAGACTCGATACCGCCGGATCATTTGCAACCCAGTCATACAGTTATGACTATGTCCCGCTGACCGGACTGTCCTCGACGCTGTTTGAGCCGCAGTCCAGCAGCGACACCTATTGGAACACTGCATGGACGATCGACGGCAAGATCGGCGATTTCAAAGTGCTGTATACCGGCGCGTATATGACGCGCCACATCACGCAGCAGGATGATTACACCGGCTATTCGCGCACCGGCGGCGGCACGTTCTATCAGTGCACTGGCGGCTACACCGGTTGGGGCAACCATGCCGCATATTGCTATTCGCCCGGCGCTTACTGGACCGAAAAAACCCGCACAACGCACCAGAGCCACGAATTCCGCGTGACCACACCGGAAGGCAAGCGGATACGGGCGATCGTTGGCGCGTATTATGAATCGTTCAAGATCCAGGATGACAGCGATTGGGATTATCGCACGATCCCCGGTTGCGCCACTTCGCCGACCACGGCGGATTGCGTTGGAACGGTGGGGCCGGTTGCCGGTTCGACGACCAATATCCCCGGACAGCGCGGCTCTTCGGTGGCCTTTGGTGAAGACATCCAGCGTGGCTACAAGCAATATGCCGCGTTCGGTTCGGCCGATTTTGACATCCTGCCAACGCTGACTCTGACCGGCGGCACCCGCTATTACAACTACACCGAAAATGAAACGGGTTCGGAATACTATACGATCGGCGCCTGTTACCAGGCGGTGACGTGCGGACCCAATGCCGGTTTCAGCATCGATGCAGACAATCTCAAGGCGAAATTCCATGGCTTTAAAAGCCGTGGGGTGCTGACCTGGAAACCACAGCCGCATACGCTGGCTTATGCGCTGTTCAGCCAGGGATTCCGGCCGGGCCTGTTTAACCGTGGCCCGTCCGCACGTGCGGATGATCCGGTTGCGCCGCATGGTCCGCAACTTTACGTCC
>JAYTHT010000194.1:0-1465 GCA_043732365.1 Novosphingobium sp.
ATCGCGCCGTATTGCGTATCGGTCATGGTCCGTCTTTCAATTGCGGTTCAGCACGCGCGCCAGAAACCGCGCGGTGCGGTCCTCGCGCGGGTTGGTCAATACGTCCGCGGCCGGGCCTTGTTCGGCAATCACGCCCTGATCGACGAACGCCACGGTGTCTGCGACACCGCGCGCAAAATCGATCTCGTGCGTCACGATCAACATGGTCATGCCGTCCTGCGCCAGTTCGCGCATCACCGCCAGCACTTCGCCGACGCGTTCGGGATCGAGCGCCGAGGTCGGCTCGTCAAACAGGATCGCATCGGGGCGCAGCGCCAGCGCGCGGGCAATCCCGACGCGTTGTTGCTGCCCGCCTGACAGCGTATGCGGTGCGCTCTGCGCATAGTCCGCCATGTCGACGCGCGCCAACAAGTCCATGGCGCGCGCTGTGGCTGCGGCGGGCGCTTCGCCATGGACATAGACCGGCGCCTCGATCACGTTTTCGAGCACGGTGCGGTGCGGAAACAGGTTGAACCGCTGAAAGACCATTGCCACGCGGCGGCGGATCGCGGGCAGGCTGGCATCGGTCACGAGCGCGCCAGCCACGCTGATCGTGCCGCTGTCGTGGCGCTCCAACCCGTTGATACAGCGCAGCACGGTCGATTTGCCCGACCCCGACGGGCCGATCAGGCACAGCACTTCGCCTTTGGCCACGGTCAGGTTGACCCCGTTCAGCACGGGCCGGTCGCCAAACCGCTTGGTCACGCCATTCAGGACGATCATGCCATGCGGCCCTTGCGTTCGAGCAACCGGACCAGCGCCGACAACGGCAGGCTGGCGGCGAGATACAGCAGCGCGATCAGCGCATAGACCGATCCGTTCTTGAACGTCGAAATCGCCAGCAACTGGCCTTCGCGAGTCAATTCGGCAATCGTGATGGTCGATGCAATCGAGGTGTCTTTCAACAGCATGACCATTGAATTGCCCATCGCGGGCAGCGCATGGCGCAGGCCCAGCGGCAGGATCACCCGGCGCCACAGCGTGAACCGGCTCATCCCCAGTGCCTCGCCCGCCTCGATCAGCCCTTTGTCGACCGCGCCAATTCCGCCGCGAATGTTTTCGGCCTGATAGACCGAATAGGCAAGGCCCAGCCCGATCACCCCGGCCAGGAACGGCGGCAGATCCACCCCCCAGTCCGGCAGCACGAAATAGATGAAAAACAGCTGCACGATGATCGGAATACCGCGCACCACGGTAATCACGGTGCGCGCGATCCAGCGCCACAGTGCGTCCTTCGCCCGGCCCATGGCGACCCACACCAGCCCCAGCACCAGGCTGAGCGACAATGCGCAGACCGTCAATTCGAGCGTGACCAGCAACCCGTGCAACAACACCGGCGCAAACCGAACGGCGTCGGCCCAAAACGCATTTGGCCAGAAATCGTTCACGCGAGCCCTCCCGATGGCTGCAGGCCCCAATGTGCCAA
>JAYTHT010000195.1:0-5178 GCA_043732365.1 Novosphingobium sp.
TTACGCCCAGCATCAGGCCTTTGCCGCGCACGAGTTCGAACATTTCGGGATAATTGCCGATGAACTGTTCCAGCCGGGCGCGCAGCCGCGCGCCTGTCGCGCGGACATTGGCGAGGAATGGTTCGTTGGCCACGACATCGAGTACCGCGCCTGCCGCCGCCATCGCTAGCGGATTGCCGCCATACGTGCTGCCGTGCGTGCCGATGCCCATGCCGCGGGCCGCTTTTTCTGTGGCGAGACATGCGCCGAGCGGGAAGCCACCGCCAATACCCTTGGCAGTCGCCAGAATGTCTGGGACCACGCCGTATTGTTCATAGGCATAGAACGTGCCGGTGCGCGCGACGCCGCATTGCACTTCATCAAAGATCAGTATTAGGTCATGCTTGTCGCACAGCGCGCGCAAGCCGCTGATGAATTCTGGCGAGCCGTCGCGAATCCCGCCTTCGCCCTGAATCGGTTCAACCAGGAAACCGGCGGTATGCGGGCCAATCAGCGCCTCTGCTGCGGCCAGATCGTCGAACGGCGCATATTTGAAACCAGGCAACAAGGGTGCAAACCCCTTGTGCATCTTTTCCTGATCAGACGCGCTGATCGTGGCCATTGTCCGCCCGTGAAAGGCGTTGTTGAATGTGATCAGCTCGTAACGATCCGTGTTGCCCTGATACTGGTGATAGGCACGCGCGGTCTTGATCGCGCATTCGACGGCTTCGGCGCCCGAATTGGTAAAAAACACGGTGTCGGCAAACGTAAGATCGACCAGCCGCTGGGCAATCGCTTCGCCTTGCGGGCTGCCATACAGATTCGACACGTGCATCAGCGTCGCGGCCTGATGCTGGATTGTCTTGATCAGGTGCTCGTTCGAATGTCCGATCACATTGACCGCAATGCCGCTGGCAAAGTCGAGATAGCGCGTGCCGTCCTCGGCAATCAGATGGCAATGTTCGCCGCGCACCGGACGCACGCCGCACCGGGGATAGACGGGCATCAGCGGGGTGATGGTCATGGCATGCTCCTGTTTGTGCTAGATGGTAATGGCAGGCGGCGTCAAGAGCCGAACATGGTACGAAAAATAGTAGCGCAAACGACAAATGGCGGCCCTGAAAAGGGCCGCCATCTGCGCGTTTTTAGGTGGTCGTGCTGACGACCGGTTATCGCAACCGGTCAGGCAAACACATCGGACCGGTCAATCCTGGCGCGGCACCAGGTTGACCGCCGAATGCTTGCCTCGTCGATCGACTTCGAGGTCGAATTCAAGCTTGTCACCTTCGTTCAGTTCACGCATGCCAGAGCGTTCGACCGCACTGATGTGAACGAACGCATCAGGCTGCCCGTCTTCGCGCGTGATAAAGCCGAAGCCCTTCATCGCGTTGAAGAACTTGACCGTGCCCATGGCTTTTTCGCCTGTCAGCTGCCGCTGCGGCGTGGCCGCTTTGGCAGCAACCGCGATCACGTCGCCGACAACCTGCAAATCGGCCGCAGAAATCTTTCCGCCGCGATCGACCAAGTTGAACTGCAACTGCTGACCCTCGGCCAGACCTTCAAGGCCAGCGCGTTCGACTGCGCTGATGTGCACGAACACATCTTCCCCGCCGTCTTCACGCTGAATGAAGCCAAAGCCTTTTTGGGTGTTGAAGAATTTTACGACACCCTTGCCAGTGCCGACGACTTGGGCAGGCATACCGCCGCCGCCACCTGCGCCACCGCCGCCGCCGCGTGGACCGCCAAAGCCGCCACCGCCACCGCGCGGGCCGCCAAAGCCGCCGCCGCCGCCCGCACGATCACCGCCGCCAAAGCCACCGCCGCCTGCACGATCGCCGCCGCCAAAGCCGCCGCGATCACCACCGCCACCGCCACCACCGAAGCCGCCACGACCACCGCCGCCACCGCCGCCGAAGCCGCCACGATCATAGCCTCCACCGCCGCCACTGCCGCTGCTGAAACCACCGTAGGGGTCGAAGTTGCTGTCTTCGCCGAAACCGTCGCGCTTGTCGCGTCCGCGACGCCGCCCTCTGTCAAAACCCATAAAAATCAATAAACCTTGTTTCCGCTCCAGCTTACCTCGGTGCCGCAAGCCGGACGCGGGAGCCGGCGGCACGACATGGAATCTACCCTGACCAAAACGATCGGTATAGTCCATTGCACATCGACTATATCCGACAAAAATATGAATCGCGAACGGAATCTACTCGGGACAGGGTTTTTGCGTCCACAACTGTTGCATGCTTGCCCAATTCGCCGTGATGTAGCTCATTTTATAAACGCCCAACCTGTGCTGTTCCCTTCGCAGGCCGAACCCGCTAGGCAAAAAACCGGGCTGAATTACCGCACTGAGCACTTCGCGGTTCAGCGCTTTTTGAAGACGAAAGACGTATTCGATGTTTCGCACAATCCACGATCGCTTGATGGTCAGCCCGCAAATCAGCGTTGAAGACGTTGCCGCGGCAAAATCGCTGGGCATTGGGCTGATCGTCAACAACCGACCCGAAGGCGAGTCGGCCGACCAGACCCCGGGCGACGAGATCGCCGCCGCCGCCGCGCAGGCGGGCATGGCTTATGTCGCGATTCCTGTGACCCACGCGGGGTTTTCGCTGAACCAGGTCGAGGCACTCACTGCCGCCTTGAAACAGGCTGGCGATGCGGGCGTGCTCGCCTATTGCCGATCGGGCACGCGATCGACGCTGTTGTGGGCGCTGACGATGGCGCGCGCGGGCATGGCCCCCGCGCAGATCGCGCAGCAGGCCGCCGACGCGGGTTATGATGTGTCCCCATTGCAGGCGCAGATCGATATGCTGGCCGCTGGCCATGCGGACGGCACCTCATGACGCCACCAGTGGCGTCACATGCGGTCCAGGCACATGCGGTCCAGGCACATGCCCATCTTGGTGCGGCGATCGCCGCACTGTTCGCGCGGCCTGATGTGGGGCCATGGCTGATGCTGGCGACGCAAGTCGCGGTGTCGCTGATCCTGATATTGGCGCTTTACTGGCTGGCCCGCGCGCTGCGATTGGGCGGGGATGTGCGGATTGCCGATGCCGCGCATGCCGCCGCGCTGGCCGAAGCGACGTTTCCCGGTTTCGCGGCTGAAGATATCACGGTCGATCGCGCGCGAATCGGCGCGCTGGTGCGCAACCGTGCAGGGCATGTGGTGCTGATCCGGCGCCACGGCGCGCGCTTTATCGGACGCGAACTGACCCACCACAAAGGCATCCGGCTGGATCGCCATACGCTGACCTTGGAAACCGGTGACCCCCGGTTTGGCCCGTTGACGCTCGATCTCGGCACCGAGGCGCAGGCCTGGGCCGCGAGTTTGCGCCGGTTGCACGGCGAAATGGCGGATCACGCGTCATGAATCTGCCATCGATCGCCGAGATTGCGCATCAGGCAGCTGATGCAGGGCTGAATATCGTGCCGTTTGCCGTGCCACTGTTTGTGCTGGCGATTGTCCTGGAAATGGTTTGGGCCGCGCGTCATGCGCCGGGCGCCTATGAACCCGGCGATACGCTGACCTCGCTATCGATGGGGTTGGGCAGCACGATTGCCAGCGGGCTGGTCGCGGGCGCAATCGTGGTCGCGGCAGGTTGGCTCTATGCGCATCGCGTGGCGACCGTGCCGGTCGTGTGGTGGGCCTGGATCGCGGTGTTTGTGGTCGACGATTTCAATTATTACTGGTTTCACCGCACCGCGCATCGCGTGCGCTGGTTCTGGGCTGCGCACGTCAACCACCATTCGAGCCAGCACTACAATCTGTCGACCGCGCTGCGCCAGACCTGGACCGGATTTCCCGCGCTGTCGTTCGTGTGGCGGATCTGGCCTGCCTTTGTCGGGGTTGCGCCGGGCATGCTGTTGACGGTGGGCGGGATCAATCTGGTCTATCAATTCTGGATCCATACCGAGGCGGTTCACCGCATGCCGCGCTGGTTTGAGGCGGTGATGAACACCCCGTCGCACCACCGCGTCCATCACGGCACTAACCCGCGCTATCTCGACCGCAATTATGCCGGGGTGCTGATCTTGTGGGATCGTCTGTTCAAAAGCTTTGAGCCCGAACGCGGCGATGATCCGGTACGCTATGGCATCGTCCATCAGTTGGGCACGTTTGCGCTGACGACCGTTGCATTCCACGAATGGCGCGCGATCGGTCGCGACATATGGCAAGCGCCGCTATCGGCAAAGCTGGGCTATCTTGTGCGCGAACCGGGCTGGCGCCATGACGGCAATCACACCACGTCTGCGGTCATCCGCGAACGTTGGCGCGCCGCGCAGCCGGACAGCGAACCCACCGACTGACGAGTTATCCTGTCACGCTCGAATCGAACAGCCAGACGCCGACCGGCGCGTGCAACGGATACGTGTGGATCCAGGTCAGCCCCAGCCAGACTATCAGTGCGCCCAGCCACAGCATTCCGGGCGCCGCGATCCGGCGCAAATTCGGCCAGAACGAGGTCCGTTTCATCCAGGTCACCCAGGATGGCCCGATCAGGGTTGTCAATTTGCGGTCCTGCGCCCGCGACCCATAGATCGCCAGTACGGCCAAGCCACCAAAAAACACAAAATTGCGCGGGTCTGGCGCAATCAGAAATTCGGCCGATGACCATAGCGCAATGCCAAACATCATTGGATGGCGCGTGATTTCGAACACGCCGTGGGGTAAATGGCCAAGGCGGCGTTCGAGCTTGCCTGAACGATTGGCCTGCCCGGCACTCACCGGCCCCAGCAGTGCCGGATTGCCCGACAACGACCCCGCCAGCAGTACCAGCGCCAGGCCGGTCAGCCCGGCATAGGCCAATTGCAAGCCAATTCCGGCCGTCCACAACGCCGGATCACGCGGGGCAAAGCGAAATGCAATGACCGCTGTCACCAGCGACACCGCCGCAACCACCGAATAGGCAATGCGAAAGCCCTTTTCACCAAGCACCGCAATCGCCCCCGCGCGCAGCGGGTGAGACAGGGCAATATGGCCCCCGACAAACCCAATCGTCGCAGCCAGCAGGATGATCAATTCGATGGGCATTCGCGTTGCAAACCTTTTGAAATCCGCCCTGCCCCGCACCACACTGACCAAGGATCCGGGCCCATGCAACCGCCACGATTGCTGCTGCATGAACGCTTATCCGCTATGAACCCGACCCCAATTTTCAGCGCGCTGTGGCAGGTCGCCGCCACCGCGTAAAGTCTCGT
>JAYTHT010000196.1:0-5174 GCA_043732365.1 Novosphingobium sp.
GGCAACCACGGCCCCAGCCCTGCGCGATGACCCCATCGGTCGGATTATTGCCGCGCGGATGAAGCGTGCCGCCGATTGATTTTTCGCCGACTGATCACACCTGCTGCGCCATCGGCATCGCGCGCGCGCGTTTGCCGTTCCGGCGTGACACCGCGTTGGCGACCGCCGGGTTAACGATTGTGCCCGGATCGAACGATTGCGAGATGTCGTGCATGATTGGCTTGCAGGTCAACGCCCTTGCTGGGCAACCTGTAGCTCGCGCCACTCGCCGCCCGCCAAACCGTCCACCGTCCAATCGCCGATCTGCCAGCGCACCAGCCGCAAAGTCGGCAGGCCGACCGCTGCGGTCATCCGGCGCACCTGGCGGTTGCGGCCTTCACAAATTGTCAGGCGGATCCAGCAATCGGCCACGCTTTTGCGAAACCGCACCGGCGGATCGCGCGGCCAGACGCCGGGCGCGGCGATCCGTTCGGCGTGGGCAGGCAAAGTCATCCCGTCCTTCAACATCACGCCATGGCGCAAGGCTTCCAATTGCGCTTCGTCTGCGTCGCCTTCGACTTGCACGCAATACGTCTTGGGCAATTTGAACCGGGGCTCGGCAATCCGTGCCTGCAACCGCCCATCGTCGGTCAGCAACAGCAGTCCTTCGCTATCGCGATCAAGCCGCCCGGCGGGATACACCCCCGGCACCGCGATAAAGGCCGCCAGCGTCGGCCGATCGCCATCATCGCTGAATTGTGACAGCACCCCAAAGGGTTTGTTGAACAGAATCAAACGCGACATCGCCAGTATCTAGCACGCGGCGGTACGCCATGCGACCCGGCGGATCGGCCCGGTCAGCGGGCCATACGCAATCAGTCCGATCACCGCGAGCACCGCCGGGATCAGGAACGCGATACGGAACGATCCAGTCTGCGCCACGACGATCCCTGTTACCAGCGGCGCCGCGATGCCCGACATGTTGCCGATCAGGTTTTGCATGCCCATCCAGCGTCCCGCCGCCGCTGGCCCGGCCAAAGTTTGCCCCGCGCCAAAATTCAGCGGGCTGATCATCCCGCAAAACACCGCCGTCGCGGCCAGCCACATCACGACCGTTTCATGCGGGGCCAAAGTTGCACCGACAAAAGTCAGCCCGGTGCATGCCATGCCGCCCACCAGGAACAATTTTCGCACCGCACTGGCATCGTGGCCCTTTGCGATCCACCGGTCGGACATGATCCCGCTGAACCCGCTGCCAAACGCCTGGCCCACCGCGATGGCCGCGCCAACGACCGCCATGCGCTGCAACGAATAATGTTCCGACGACACCAGAAACGTCGGCAACCAGGTCAGCAACAGATACGTCGGATAGGCATAACAGAATTGCCCGATCGCAATCCCCCACAGCGAGCGATGCGACAGGATTTCGCCCCACCCTGGTACAGGTAGTGGTGCGGCCCGGGATGTTTTGTCGCCAGGCAAGCGCGTCAAAAACCACAACGGCAACCACAACACCGACGCCGACCCGATCACCCAGAACACCGGGCGCCAGCCATAACGTGCCAGCAGCAGGCCGCCCACCAATGTGCCCGCCACCGGTCCCAGAAACAGCCCGATCGAAATCGCCGCATTGGCCCGCCCACGCTGGTGTTCGGCTGCGTGTTCAGCCAAAATCCGTGCATTGGCGGGAAAGATCACGCTTTCGCCCATGCCAATCGCCATCCGCAACATCAGCAGGCTGCCAAACCCGGTCGCCGCACCGCAAGCCATCGTCGCCACCGACCACGCCAGCAGCCCCATAGGCAGCACCCAGCGCACCGGCCAACGCTGCACCACCGCGCCCGACAGCGGCTGCACCAGCGCATAAGTCCAGAAAAACGACGAAAGCAAAATCCCCAGAGAGCGGGGACCGATCGCCAGATCGTGGCTAAGAACTGGCGCGGCAACGGCCAGGCTGCCCCGATCGGCATAATTGATGAACATTGCCAGCGCCAGCAGCGCCACCAGCCAAGTAGAAACCCCCTGCTTTTGCGTATCGGTCGTCGCCATATATCCCCCAACTGCGGAGAGGACCACGTTACGCTGTGCCGGGTCAAGGGCGAGGCCGCGTAGCCGATTTACGGTATGTGGCGGCATTGCTGGGCGCCAGCTTTGGCATGGCGGGCGGCACCACCTGTCCACGCCCCGATGGTCAACTCTGTGGGAGCGCGACCGTGCGACCCGTTTCTCGATATTCGCAAAACGGGTGTCCGGATATCAATCCGTTCGCGCATTTCGCTGCGGTGCACAAAATCCTGCAAAGGTTTTCCACAGAACGTCGCCGACGGGACGAACGGGTGGACGCGCACGGCGAGTGGAACCGCCGATGGGTGGTCGAATCGGAACAAATCCTTAGGGTGCCCGTCATGCAGCGTTCACCAATCTTCCGCACAATTACCGGCCTTTTGGTCTTGGCCACAACTGTCACAGTGCCCGTCGCGGCCCAGGCCCGGTTGCAATGCGTGACATATGCGCGGCAGATTTCCGCAGTGCAACTGTCGGGCAATGCGCGCGATTGGTGGGGCCATGCAGATGGCGTCTATGCCCGGGGCAATGCACCGCGCAAGGGCGCCGTGCTGGCATTTCGCGGCACCCACGCCATGCCGATGGGCCATGTCGCGGTCGTCAGCAAAGTGATCGATGACCGTCACGTTTTGATCAGCCACGCCAATTGGTCGCGCCACGGCGCGGTTGAAAAAGGTGTGATGGCGGTCGACGTGTCCAACACTGGCGACTGGTCGCAAGTGCGCGTGTGGTATGGCCCGACCGCTTCGCTCGGCCTGCGCCCCTCGCCTGCGTTCGGCTTTATCTACCCGGCCACCACTACCGCCAGCAAAGCCGACGACAGCGACAGCGACGCGGGCTAATTTCCCGATCAGGCTGCCCCCTGATCAGACTGAACGTAGTGCCTTGATCTGGCGCGAGGGATCGAGCAGCGACAATACCGTAGCCGCGGGCATCAGTCGCCAATACAGAAACCCCTGGACTATCTCGCAACCGGCGGCTTTTACGACCGCGCCTCGCGCCTCGGTTTCGATCCCTTCGGCGACCACTTTCATGTGCAAATGATCGGCGGTCACGATCGAATGTTCGAACACAACGACCAGCGCCACCGCCCGCGCAATCATGCCCAGGAATGTGGCGAATGCGATCCATCCGGTTCGCAGCCCGGTTGCGATCTGTCGCTCCGTGCCGAGTTGCCGAGATGGTGCAAGGCCCATCGTGCCAAAGTGGGGGGTGCGTTGCCAACAAATCGTTAGCGCGGAAAATTAACAGTCACAGCGCAAGCATCTATGTTTGAACAATTTTTCCGCTAATTCAATCAGACCAAAGCGGGTTGCAACCTGCCACCGATCTTGCATTTTGGCCGTGGCGCGCCACACTGGCAAAGAACGGCGTGGTCAGAGTCGCGCCGTCGGAGGTAACATGCGCGAACTTTTAAACCATTACATCGACGGACAGTGGGTGCCCAGCGAAGGCGGTCGCCGCTACGAAGTTATTAATCCGGCAACCGAGGAAGCCTGCGCAGCGGTCATGCTGGGCAGCGAAGCCGACGTGAACAAGGCTGTCGCCGCCGCCAAGCGCGCCTTTGCCAGCTATAGCCAGACGACGCTCGAAGAACGCGCCGCGCTGCTGACTCGCATCATCGCCGAATACAAAAAGCGAATCCCTGATTTCGCCAAAGTCATCAGCGAAGAAATGGGTGCACCGATCAGCTTTGCCGCCACTGCGCAGACCGGCGCGGGCATCAGTTATCTGCTTGGCACGCTTGAAGCGATCGACGGTTTCGACTGGGAAGAAGAGATCGCGGGCGCCAATGCGCGCATTGTCTATGAACCGATCGGCGTTGTCGCCGCGATCACCCCGTGGAACTGGCCGTTGAACCAGATCTGCGCCAAAATCGCGCCGTGCATTCTGGCTGGCAACACCGTGATCCTGAAGCCCTCGGAAGAATGCCCGTCGAACGCGGCGATCTTTGCCGAAGTGCTCGATGCCGCAGGCGTGCCGCCAGGCGTGTTCAACCTGATCCAGGGCGATGGCCAGGGCGTCGGGGTCGCGCTGACCAAGCATGTCGATGTCGACATGGTCAGCTTTACCGGGTCTACCCGCGCCGGTATCCAGATCGCCAAGAACGCGGCCGACACGGTCAAGCGCGTGCATCAGGAACTGGGCGGGAAAGCGCCCAATCTCGTGCTCGAAGGCGCTGATTTTGCGGCCACCTTGCCCGGTACCTTGCAGGGCGTGGTCGCCAACACTGGCCAAAGCTGCATCGCACCGACCCGCATCCTGGTGCCGACCGCGCGCAAAGCCGAAGCCGAAGCATTTGTCCGCGACTATTTCGCCGCGGTCAAAGTCGGCAGCCCCAGCGATGAAGGTTCGCATATCGGCCCGCTCGTCAACAAGGCGCAGTGGACCAAAGTGCAGGGCTTGATCGAAAAATCGATCGAGGAAGGCGCCACCTTGTTGCAGGGCGGGCCCGGCCTGCCCGACAGCGTCAACCGTGGCTATTACATCCGCCCCACGGTGTTTTCCGACGTGACCCCCGACATGACCATTTTCCACGAGGAAACCTTTGGCCCGGTCGCGACGATCACCACTTACGACACGCTCGATGAAGGCATCGAACTGGCCAACCGCACCAGCTATGGCCTGTCGGCAACCGTGACCGGCGACCCGGTCGCAGCAAAAGACATTGTCGGCAAATTGCGCGCAGGCCTGGTTACGGTAAACCAATGGGGCGGCGTCAAGGGCGGATCGTTTGGCGGCTACAAACAGTCGGGCAATGGCCGCGAAGGCGGTCGCCACGGACTGAAAGACTTTATGGAAGTGAAAACTATCGTAAATGCCTGATGGTTGAAAAACAATGGGGAGCGCAAACGCGCTCCCCATTGCTAATAATCCTTCATATATTTCAGGCTGACCGATTCATCATACACCGTTGAAATCGTGCCAAGCAGCGACAGCCAGCGAGTCAGGCGAAACTCGATCGACGTTGCACTATACCCATGCCCATCGGTGACCAGTTCGATATAGAATTTGCGTCCCAGATATTTCCCAACCGCAACCGCCGTGCCCCGCCCGATTGTCGGATCTGCGCTGAGCACACGCAACCGGTCCAGCCCGATCGCGCCGCGCAATTTGTTGATCGGATCAAG
>JAYTHT010000197.1:0-15542 GCA_043732365.1 Novosphingobium sp.
CAACGCGCGTCCGGTTTGCCAGGTCCGTACGACTGACACGCTCCACGCCGTTAGATAAATATTCCACGACAAGCGTACATATCTCGACTGGAATTGGTACATTGATTAGCAAACGGTGAGACAGCGCAACTATAGTCCTGTGTGCCGTTTCTTACCGTCCCGGCGTGACGATCGCCGCAGGATGATCGAGGGGCGCAGGGCGATCGAGGGGCGGTGCCTCACGCAGATGTTTCAGGCGGGCGCGTCTGGCACCGCGCTTTCGCGCGGTCCTCCCCGGAACGTGAAGGATCAGTCGTGCGGAACTTCGGTTTCGGCTTGCGCGGCATCGCCCAATCCGTGGCGCATCAGCATCGGTACTTGCACGAATGTGAACAGGAACGACAGTGCGGTCACCCCCCATACTTTAATTGTCAGCCAGGTTTCAAACCCGCCGTTGTCCTTGTTGTACATATGCCGCAGGACTTCGTTGAACACCGCCAGAAACGCAAAGAACCACGCCCAGTTGCGCGAGAGTTTCAGCCAACCCTCATCGTCCAGCCCGTCGAATGCCGATTGCAACAGATCGCGCAGCATCGCGCGGCGAAAGCGCAGGCCGGTAAACAGGATTGCGGCAAACAGGACATAAATCACGGTCGGTTTGATCTGGATCCACGTCGGATCGCCCAGGAACACGGTCAGCGCGCCAAACCCGATTATCAGAGTCGATGAAAGCCATAGCATCGGCGATATTTTGCCCAACCGCCATTGCGACACGATCAGCGCAACGACCGTGGCGGCCATGAATACGATCGTGCTTTTGGTCACGGCAATGACCGCACCGACGCCCGGATCACCGCCCTTTGGGTTGAAATGGCGATAGGCGAGGAAAAACACCAGCAAGGGGCCGTAATCGACCAGCAAGTTGATCCATGAAGACGTGGTTCTTTTAGGAGACGTGGTGCGTTTAGGAGAGGGGGGGCGGTTACGCGTGGTGGTCATTGAACTTCTCTGGGCACATCTCCGGCGATGACCCGGGCGACCAGTGCGGGGTCGAACGGGCGCAAGTCATCGATTTTTTCGCCGACGCCAATGGCGTGGATCGGCAATCCGTATTGTTCTGCCGCCGCGACCAGCACGCCGCCGCGCGCGGTGCCATCCAGCTTGGTCATTACGAGGCCAGTGACACCGGCGACATCGCGAAAGGTTTCGATCTGTTGCAGCGCGTTTTGCCCGTTGGTCGCGTCCAGCACCAGCACCACATCGTGCGGCGCGGCGGGATTCAGCCGCCCGAGCACGCGCCGGATTTTCGCCAGTTCGTCCATCAGCTCACGCTTGTTGTGCAACCGCCCGGCGGTGTCGACGATCAGGACATCGGTGCCCGCAGCGGTCGCCGATTTGACCGCGTCGAACACGATCGAGGCCGGATCGCCACCCTCTGCGCCCGAAATAACCGGCACGCCCAACCGGTTGGCCCACACGCGCAATTGGCCGATGGCGGCGGCGCGGAAGGTATCGCCCGCCGCGATCATCACGCTGTAATCCTGTTCCTGGAACAAATGGGCCAGCTTGGCGATCGTGGTGGTCTTGCCCGATCCATTGACGCCGATCACCAGGATCACTTGCGGGCGGGGGAATGCAATAATGTCGAGCGGGCGCGCCACCGGTTTCAGGATCGCCTCGATTTCGCCGGCCACTGTCTTGCGCAAAGCGGCTTCGTCCAGCCCCGCCTCGAATTTGCCTTGCGCCAGCCGGGTGCGGATCCGCGCCGCTGCGCGCGGACCCAGGTCCGATGCGATCAGTGCATCCTCGATATCATCAAGTTGTGCGTCGGTCAGTTTGCCGGCACCGGAGAGTCCGACACTAGCCAGGCCGGCCAGATTGTCGGCCAGCCGCTCGCGGGTTTGACGCAGGCCCCCGAGCAGCCGGTCGCTCCAGGTTTCGCTACTCATGCCAGCAGTCCTTCGGTAATCGACGTGGGCGTCAGCGTGACCAATTGGCCAGCGACGGTCCCGGTGGGCAGGCGATAGCCTGCGAATTCGCCCGAATGGCCGGTGCCGTCGCGTTCGGCAAGCACTTCGCGCGGGCGACCCACCAATGTTTGCAGCCAAACAGCGCGTGCTTGCGCCACCGATGCACGCAGTTCGGCAGCGCGCGCACGAACGATCACCGGATCAACCTGGGGCATGCGCGCCGCCGGGGTGCCGGGGCGCGGTGAATAAGGAAAGATGTGGCCGTGGACAATGCGTGCCGCCGCAATCAGGCTCAGATTGTTGGCGTGCATCGCTTCGGTCTCGGTCGGAAACCCGGCGATCAGGTCGGCACCGATCGCGATTTCAGGGCGGCGCGCGATCAGCCGCTCGACCAGATTGACCGCGTCTCCGCGCGAATGGCGGCGCTTCATCCGTTTGAGCACCATGTCATCGCCCGATTGCAGCGACAGGTGGACATGGGGCATCACGCGCGCTTCGCTGGTCAGGATATCGAACAAATGATCGTCGATTTCCACTCCGTCGAGCGAGGACAGCCGCAACCGGGGCATATCCGGAAACGCCAGCAGAATGGCCGCGACCAGATCGCCAAACCTGGGCGTGCCGGGCAAATCCGCGCCCCATCCGGTGACATCGACCCCGGTCAGCACGACTTCGTTGACGCCATGCGCCAGATGCGCGTCGATCCGGCGTACGACGTCTTCGATCGGGCTCGACACACTGGCCCCGCGCCCGGCCGGAATGATGCAGAATGTGCAGGCATGGTCGCAGCCGGTTTGTACAGGGACGAACGCGCGGGTGTGATGCGCCGAGGGGGCACCGTTGGGACGGGCCGGGGCATGCCAGGTTTGCGGCAAGAGTTTGGCCGGGTTCAGCACCACCGCGTCGACTTCGGCCATGGCGGCAAAAGCGGCCGGATCGATCGTTGCGGCACAGCCGGTGACTATCAGTTGCGCATCGGGATGGGCACGGCGCAACCGGCGTACTGCGCGGCGCGACTGGCGCACGGCTTCGGCGGTGACTGCGCAGGTGTTGACCACGACCTGATGTCGAGGTGCGCCCGCCAACCCAGGCGCGCCTACCAACCCAGGTGCGCCTGCCAACCCAGGTGCGCCCGCCAACATCATCCGGATCGTCTCGCTTTCGGCAAGGTTCAGCCGGCAGCCGAGCGTGACCACGGTTTCGGAAAAACCATCGGCGGTCATGCCGGGTAATCGTCTTCATCGAATACGCCGCTGAAACTGGTCGTGGCGGGGCCGGTCATGATGATCTGACCGGTGGCGTCCCATTCAATCGTCAAGGACCCGCCGGGCAGCGTTACCACGACTTTGCGCCCGGTCAGGCGACGGCGCATCGCCGCGATCGCGGTGGCGCAGGCCCCGGTGCCGCACGCGCGCGTCAGCCCGGCACCGCGTTCCCAGACATGCAGCGTGATGGCATCAGGCCCGGTCAGGGTCGCGACATTGACATTGATCCGCTGGGGAAACAGCGCATCGGTCTCGATCAAAGGCCCCAGCCGGGCCAGATCGATCGTGGCGCAATCGGGCACGAAAAACACGACATGCGGGTTGCCGACATTGACCGCGACGGGCTGTTCCAGATCCTCCCAGCCGACTGGCATGGCCAGCGTGTCCATCGCAAAGGCCAGCGGAATGTCGTCCCAGCCAAAGCGCGGATGGCCCATCGCGACGCTGATCCCATGCGCACCGGCGTGGGCAACGATCATACCACCAAGCGTTTCGATGCGCGTCCCGATGTGTCTTTCGCCGGGGCGTTCATCGGCCAGCAGCAGCCCGATCGCGCGGCTGGCATTGCCGCACGATTCGACCTCGCCGCCATCGGGGTTGAAAATGCGCATGCGCACATCGGCGCTGTCCGAAGGTTCCAGCACGATCAACTGGTCACACCCGACCCCGGTCTGGCGATCGGCGAGCGCAGCTGCGCGACGTGCGCTGATGGGAATTGCACGCACGCGCGCATCGATCACGACGAAGTCGTTGCCCAGGCCATGCATTTTGCGAAACGGAACGTGCATGGCGCGGGCTACTATAACATGCCGCGACCAACCGAAACCTGATTCTGGGCCGATTGCCTTTGTGTCTGGGCCGAAACTGGCTGCTTCGCGAGTTTCGACTCAGATGGCTCTTGCCAGTTCAGGCGCGGTGGCGATCGCCGATGTGTCGGCTGGACTGTCCGCCAGCAAGTCAAGATCGGTCAGTTCGCGCCGCAAATCGTCGGCGTCCAGCGGCTGACCATAAACATAACCCTGACCCACAAATACGCCCAGCTTACGCAATTCGGCCAGGATTTCGACCGATTCAATGCCTTCTGCGGTAATCGGCAGGTCCATGCCCCGGCCCATCGCACTAATCGCCTCGACCACGGCGGCGCTGTCGCTGCTATGGCCAAGGCTCGCGATGAAATTGCGGTCGATCTTGATGCGGTCGAATGGCAATGTGCGCAAATGGGCCAGGCTCGATGCGCTATGGCCGAAATCGTCGAGGCTGATCCGCACGCCCTGGTTGCGCAATGACGTGATCAGCGACCGGACCAGCGTCAGGTTTTGGTTCAGACATTCCTCGGTGATTTCGACTTCCAGCCGATGCGGCGGCATGCGCGCCTCGATCAACAGTTTGAGCAGCCGTTGCGCAAACCACGGATCGCACAGTTGCACTGGTGAGATGTTGATGGCCAATGTCAGGTGCGGCGCCCATTCGCTCGCATCGATCAGCGCCTGACGGATCAGCGCCTCGGACAATTCGGGCATCACCCCGATCTCTTCGGCTACCGGCACAAACACGTCGGGACCAATCGCGCCAAGCTCGGCTGAATGCCACCGTGCCAGCATTTCCAGCCCGGTGATGGTACCGGTGGCCAGATCCACCTGTTTTTCGTAATGCGGCCGAAATTCGCTATTTTTGAGGCCCAAGCGGATCGCCTGTTCCAATCGGCCGCGTTCGAGCATTGCGGTTTCCATCGCCGAATTGAACCAGCAATGGCGGTTGCGACCCGCCTTCTTGGCATGGTACATCGCAACATCAGCCTGATGCATGAGGGCCTCGCCAAAGCCATCGGGGCCAAAGTCATTGGAAACTGGCCGGCCCGGCGTCATCATGTCATAGGCGACCCCGATCGAGGCGGTTACCATGACGATGTTTTCGCCGCATTCGATCGGCAAGGCAATCGCGGTGCCGATACGTTTGGCAATCCGTTCTGCCTGTCCCAGTGCATCGGCACCATGCGCAAACGGCATCAGCACGGCGAATTCATCGCCGCCCAGCCGCGCCAGCGCCGCAATGGGGCTCAGCATGACTTTGATCCGCCGCGCGGCCTCGATAAGTACCGCATCGCCGGTATGGTGGCCGTGCGCATCATTGGCGTGTTTGAACCGGTCGAGATCGATCAGGATCACCGCCAGGCTGCCGCCGCGTTGCGCGGTCATCAGCGCCAGCCGCGCCCGGGTTGCATCAAAACTGCGGCGGTTTTCCAACCCGGTCAGCGGGTCGGTATCGGCCAGTTGCAGTGCCGCCGCTTCGGCTTCGCGCCGTGCCGCGACTTCGCGAGTCAGATCGACATACCGGCGCCAGCCAAACACGATCAGCGCGATATTCAGCAGCAGCGCGTTGGTCAGTACTGTGTCGACGCTGGCTTCACCAAACAGCGAATGCCGCATCAGGCGGATAAATACCGACGAACCGGTACCGATGAACAGGATTATGGCGGCAAAAACGATCCCGATCGCCATTATATCGCGCTCGGTGCGGCTGGTCGCCGTAACGCTGTGTGGTTGAAGATGAAAACCCCGTTGCAACATGATAACCAGCGTGCCGTCCTCTGATAGGAATTGTCCGGTTCGATGTAAGCGATCTTGTTGAAATTTCGGTTAAGTCGGACGGGCCGGCCAGCGGCGTGATGGCGGCCTGTCCCGTCGGTACAGGGGTTGCTTGCCAAATCTGCGTATGCCGCTTAAGGGCCGGAACCGGAGTGATGCTGATGTGTCGCTTCAACGGATTCGCTTTTGGCTCTGGTAGCGCAAATGTGAAACGCTGGTCGGCGAGGTTTCGCCCACCGGTGTTTTTTGTGTTTACGTACGAAGCCCTATTGATTGGCAGGAGTGGCGCGTATTGTTCGATAGTCTGTCAGACCGGCTGAGTGGCGTATTCGACCGCCTGCGTGGCCGTGGCGCGCTGTCCGAAGAGGACGTGCGCGGTGCTATGCGCGAAGTGCGGATCGCGCTGCTGGAGGCCGATGTGGCGCTGCCGGTGGTGCGCCGGTTTGTCGATGGCGTAACCGAACAGGCGATCGGGCAACAAGTCTTGCGATCGGTCACCCCCGGTCAGCAAGTGGTCAAGATCGTCCACGACGCGCTGGTTGACATGCTCGGCGGCGGGACAGTCGATCTCGATCTGACCGCGGTGCCGCCGGTGGTGATCATGATGGTCGGCCTGCAAGGGTCGGGCAAGACCACCAGCACCGCCAAAATCGCCAAATTTCTGAAGGACAAGCAGGGCAAGAAAGTCCTGATGGCCTCGCTCGATGTCAATCGTCCGGCGGCGCAGGAACAGCTCGCCGTGCTGGGCGGTCAGATTGGCGTGGCGACATTGCCGATCATCACCGGCCAGCAGCCGGTCGAAATCGCGACGCGCGCGCTCCATGCGGCAAAGCTGCAGGCGGTCGATGTTCTAATGCTCGACACCGCCGGACGGCTGCATGTCGATCAGGCGCTGATGGACGAAATGAAGGCGGTCAGCGCGATTTCGGCCCCGCGCGAAACGCTGTTGGTGGTGGATGCGCTGACCGGGCAGGACGCGGTCAACGTTGCGCAGAATTTCGCAGGCCAAGTGCCGCTGACGGGTGTGGTGCTGACCCGCATGGATGGCGATGCACGCGGCGGCGCGGCGTTGTCGATGCGCGCGGTCACCGGGCAACCGATCAAATTTGCCGCAACCGGCGAAAAGCTCGATGCGCTCGAAGCGTTTGATCCCGTACGTGTCGCTGGCCGTATCCTGGGCATGGGCGACATCGTTTCAATCGTCGAAAAGGCCGCTGCGGCGATCAATGCCGATGACGCCGAACGCCTGGCCCAGCGCATGGCCAAAGGCGAATTCGACATGAACGATCTGCGCATGCAACTGCGCCAGATGCAGCGCATGGGTGGCCTGGGCGCGCTGGCGGGCATGATGCCGGGCATGAAAAAGGCAAAGCAGGCCCTAAATAGTTCTGGTAGGGCCGGGTCGGGCATGGACGACAAAGTCCTGGTCCACATGGACGCGATCATCGGATCGATGACGCCAAAGGAACGCGCCAGGCCCGAATTGCTGAACGCCAAGCGCAAGATCCGCGTCGCCAAAGGATCGGGCACGCACGTGCAGGACGTCAACAAGATCCTGAAAATGCATCAGGAAATGGCCCGCGCAATGAAGCAGATCCGCAAAATGGGTGGGTTGAAGGGCCTGGCGGCGATGTTCGGCAAAGGCGGGATGGGTGGGGCAATGCCCGGCCTGGATCAGCAGATGGGGACCGGTGGCCTTGGCGGGGGCGGCATGGGCGGGCTTGGTGGCGGGGCAAAGCTGCCCGGGCTTGGCAACATGCCATCCAATCTGGGTGATTTGCTTAAACGTAAATAATTGAATTTTTTGATTGTTATTTGAATTGAGTTGGAAAGGTATATTTGATGTCTGTTTCTCTGCGGCTGTCGCGTGGCGGTTCTAAAAAGCGCCCTTATTACAAGATCGTCATCGCCAACAGCCGCGCGCCGCGCGATGGCAAGTACCTTGAACAGGTCGGCACGTACAACCCGCTGTTGGCCAAGGACGACCAAACCCGCGTGCGCCTGATCGAAGATCGCGTGCGCTATTGGCTGGGCGTTGGCGCACAGCCGACCGACCGTGTTGCCCGCCTGCTCGACAAGGCCGGCATCAAGGAGCGCACCGTAACCCACAATCCGGCCGCTGGCGAACCCGGCAAGAAAGCCAAGGATCGCGCCGAAGAAAAGGCCAAGAAGGCAGCTGAAGCTGCTGCAGCTGCAGCTGTGCCGATGGCGGCGCCAGAACCGGTGGCGGTGGCAGAACCAGAGCCGGCGGCAGAACCAGAGCCGGTGGCAGAACCAGAGCCAGCGTCAGAACCAGAGCCGGTTGCTGCGCCTGAAGCTGCTGCCGAAGCCACGGAAGCCTGATCGTTGGATAAGTTGGTCACACTGGCCGCCATCGCCGGCGCGCATGGTGTGGGCGGCGAAGTGCGTCTGAAGCTGTTTGGCGATGGGGTGGTGGCATTGCGCCGCCACCTCAACCAACCGGGCGCGTTCAACGATGGCCACCTGACACTGACCGCCGTGCGCGATGACGGCAAGGGCGGCGGCATAGCCCGGCTGGCCGAATGCGCCGATCGCAACGGCGCAGAGGGCTTGCGTGGGACCACGCTGGCCGTGCCGCGTTCGGCGCTGCCGCCGCTGGCCGAGGGCGAATATTACCACGCCGACGTGATCGGCCTGCCCGCCGTATCGACCGATGGCGCAAACCTTGGCATTTGCATCGCGATCGACAATTTCGGTGCGGGTGATGTGCTCGAAGTACGCCGCCCCGACGGCAAGACCTTCATGGTGCCGGTGCGCGCCGAGGCCGTGCCCGAATGGGATGGCCATCGCGTGGTGATCACTTCTGTCTGGGCCGAAGACTAAGCCACCTTACAGGGCGTAGCTCGATTTTGGCGCGCCAACCTGAAAACGCGGCCATTCTTGCCCCGCTCAACTCGTGGTTCGGACCTGTTGCGCCGGGCCGACGTTGACGCGCGTCATTCGAAATGGTCAGCTTGGGCAGAGTTCGGGAAACAGGGGCCAGTCATGCGCGCAAGACCAATGATCGCGGCGATCGCAATCGCCATGTTGGTCGCATCGCCGACGTGCGCTCAGGCCGAACCCACAACTGCATCGATCACCAGCATCGAGCCGCAGATCGACGCGATTTTCGCGAAATGGATGGCGGAAAACCACGTGCCCGGCATGGTCTATGGCGTCGTTGTCGATGGCCAACTGGCGTATGTGCGCGGCATGGGTGTGCAGGATCTGGTTGCGCGCGTCCCGGTCACCCAGGACACGCTGTTCCGCATCGCATCGATGACTAAGGCGTTCACCGCACTGTCGATCCTGTCGTTGCGCGACAAGGGCTTGCTCAGCCTGGATGACCCGGCGGAAAAATATGTTCCGGAAATGCGCGGGTGGGGCAATGCCACGACGGATTCGCCGCGCATCACGATCCGCGATCTGTTGCACCATGTTGCCGGGTTTGTGACCGATGATCCGTGGGGCGACCGGCAGACACCACTGCCGCAGGCAGATTTCACGCGGTTGCTCGCCGCCGGCGTGCCATTTGCCCGCGCACCCGAAATGCGCCACGAATACGCCAATCTGGGCTATGCGATCCTGGGCCGGGCGATCGCCAATGTGACCCATGCGCCCTATCGCGATTATGTCGAAAAAACCCTGTTGTGGCCACTGGGCATGCGCGCGAGCGGGTACGACGTCCGCGAATTGCAGCCGGACCGGCGCGCGATCGGCTATCGTTGGGAAAACGAGGCCTGGGCGGTCGAACCGACGATGGCGGACGGCGCGTTCAATTCGATGGGCGGGCTATCGGTCAGCGCGCGCGACTATGCCAAATGGCTGGGGTTCCTGTTGTCGGCCTGGCCGCCGCGCGATGATCCGGATACCGGTCCGGTGCGGCGCGGCACGGTGCGGCAGATTGCCACGGGCCTGAATTTCCAGTCGGTGTTCCATCGCTACGGCGCCAGTGGTGCGACGGCCTGCCCCGGTGCGCTCGCCTATGGCATGGGCTGGCGCGTGGTGCAGGATTGCGAGCTGGGCCTGACGCTCAACCACAGCGGCGGTTATCCGGGTTACGGCAGCCATGTGCTGTTGCTGCCCGAATTCGGCGTCGCGCTGTTTGCATTCGCCAACAAGACGTATGCCGGCCCCACGCCGCCGGTATGGGACAGCGCCGTGCTGATGTTGCATTCCGGCCTGCTGAAACGCGCCGCGCCGGTGGTGTCGCCCGCGCTCGCCGGGTTTTACGCAACCGTAGCCGATGTCTGGGCTGATGGCACGGTGGCGCCGCTGAGCGGTAAAGTCGCGATGAACTTTGCGATGGACCGCAGCGATGCCAACTGGATCACAGTGCTGCGTCAGACCAGGGCGCAATCGGGCCGCTGCGAAACCGCTGCCCCGATCCACCCCGATCATGCGATGTCGGGCACGTTCACCTGGGTGTGTGAACGCGGTACGATCGAAGGCGCGGTGCTGCTGGCGCCAACCCGCCCGATCACGCTGCAGGCGCTGCGCTTTATCTTTGTGCCAAAGGCCTGACTCGACAAATCGGGTAATTTTGTATATACCTGTCGGATATACAGGAGTTAGCCATGGCCAAGGAATATAAGGTCAAAAGCTTCAAGTCCGGCAATTCGGTCGCTTTTCGTCTGCCAAAGGCACTCGGGATCGAGGCGGGCGAGGATATGGTCATCGTCGCGCACGACCCTGACAGCATCAGCATCTGGAAAAAGCGCGACGCCAAAAATGTGTTCATGCGCCTTTACGGCAGCATGTCGCCCGGTTTCATGGAATCGGGCAGGCGGGACGCCGAGCAGGACGATTATGACTGGCCGCGCCCAGACGATCAGATCGCAGCGGCCTGATGTACCTGCTTGATACGAATGCCTGTATCGATTTTCTGAACGGACGCAGCAACGCGCTGGCGTAACGCATGGATGCCAATTTCGGCAAGCTGTGGGTGTCTGCGATCAGCGTGGGCGAACTAATGGTCGGCAGCCGGTGGTCGCAGGATCGACGCGGCGATTCCGAGCGAATCAATATTTTCGTCGCGAATGTCGAAATTGCCGATTTTGATGAGGCCTGCGCACGGCGTTATGGTGCGGTAATCCGGGCCATTGGTGTCCGGCGCAAAAGCTTTGACCGGCTGATTGGCGTGCAGGCGCTGGAGTGCGGATTTGTACTCGTGACGCGCAATGGCAGGGACTTTGATGACGTGCCGGGACTGGTGATCGAGGACTGGACCATCTGATGGAACCTGCGTTGCTGGGCTTCGCCGTATTGCAAATCGTTGTCGTGTTTGTTCCTGGACCACTGATAGCGCGGTGCATCATTCGTCGTACAAGCGGTCATGAACATGGGTTTCGCTGGTCAGCGCCTCTATCATTCCGATGCTGCTTATGACACTCGCAGTGGTCTTTGATGCCCAAAACAATTTCAAGCTAACAGATCAATGCGTGTATCAAGGCTGCGAGATGGGTGTTGAGCTTGCTGGGCTACCGGTGGAATTAAGCGGGCTGGTTTTTTTGTTGGCCTAACACTCCGTGGCCTAGTAATTCTCATGTCTCGGCGGTCAGAACACGCTGGTAGAAAAGATCCTTCTCTGTGACCTTCGCCGCCACCATCCTGACGCTCTATCCCGACATGTTCCCCGGACCGTTGGGCCACAGCCTTGCTGGCCGCGCGCTGGGCGAGGGGACGTGGTCGCTCGATACTGTTCAAATCCGCGACTTTGCGCAGGACAAACATCGCACGGTCGATGACACACCTGCGGGCGGCGGGGCCGGGATGGTGCTGAAGGTCGATGTGCTCGCCCACGCCATCGACCATGCTCGTACGCTGCATCCAGACGCCCCTGTGGTCGCGATGACGCCCCGGGGTACACCGCTGACCCAGGCGCGCGTGCGGGCGCTGGCGGCGGGGCCGGGGGTCACTGTGCTATGCGGCCGGTTCGAAGGGTTTGACGAGCGCATTTTTGCCGGGCGCGCGGTGGAAGAGATTGCGGTGGGCGATGTCGTGTTGTCGGGCGGGGAATGCGCGGCGCTGATTTTGCTCGATGCTTGCATTCGGCTGCTTCCCGGCGTAATGGGCGCGGCTTCCAGTGGGCACGAGGAATCGTTTGAAAACGGTCTTCTCGAATACCCCCACTATACCCGGCCCAGTGAATGGGAAGGGCGCACGATCCCGGAAGTGCTGCGATCGGGGGATCATGCGAAGATCGCTGCCTGGCGTCACGCCATGGCAGAGAACGATACCCGGCTACGCAGGCCGGACCTTTGGGAACGCCATACAGGCGTTCGGGTCCAGTCTGCCTCTGGTGCGCAGCGTGGAACGACGGACGATAAAAAATGAACTTGATTCAGCAGCTTGAAGCTGAAGCCATTGCCGAATTCCTGACCAAAAAGGAAATCCCTGCATTCCGTGCGGGCGACACCGTGCGCGTTGGCGTGCGCGTTGTCGAAGGTGAACGGACCCGCGTCCAGGCCTATGAAGGCGTGGTCATCGCGCGTTCGAACCGTGGCCTCGGATCGAACTTTACCGTCCGCAAGATCTCGTTTGGCGAAGGCGTGGAACGTGTGTTCCCGCTGTATTCGCCCAACATCGATTCGATTACGGTCGTGCGTCGCGGTATCGTGCGGCGTGCGAAACTGTATTATCTGCGCGGTCGTCGCGGCAAATCAGCGCGTATCGTCGAACGTCGCGATCCACGCCCCAGCGACACCAAGGCTCAAGCAGCCGCAGCTGCGGCGAAAACCGAGGCCCACACCGACAGCTGACCAGGATGGGCTTAAAAAAGCCCATTGCCCACCACGACACAAACGTGAAAAGGCGTCCTGGCAATCAGCCGGGGCGCCTTTTTTGCGGCCGTCCTTTCGCCATTTGCTGTTTTTGGGAACCGTGATGCGCCGTACGCAGATTTCGCTCATTGCCGCCGCACTGATGGCGGGTCTCGCCTCCCAGTCCGCGCCCGCTTCCGCCCGGGAGAATGCCGTGCCTGCCTCTGCAGTAGCCACACCGATCACGCTCGAACGCGTCTTTGCCAGCCCCGGGATCGCCGGCGCGGTGCCGCGCGGGGTAAAGCTGTCGCCCGACGGCCGGTTCCTGACCACGCTGCGCAACCGGCCCGACGATCGCACGCGCTATGACTTGTGGGGGTTTGACCGACACAATCGCACATGGCGGATGCTGGTCGATTCGGCCAAGCTGAGCAGCGGCAAGGATTTGTCAGAGGCGGCCAAGATGCAGCGCGAACGCGAACGCATCGGCGATCTGAAAGGCATCGTCAGCTATGACTGGGCCCCGGATTCGCAAAGCGTGCTGGTGCCGGTCGATGGGCAGTTGTTCCTGGCGCATGTTGCCGGCACGCAGGCCGGGACGGTCGCGCCGATCGGGGCGGCACAAGGTGGCGAAGTGCTCAACCCGACGCTGGGACCAAAGGGCGGGCATATCGCATTCGTGCGCGATCGCCGCCTGTGGGTTGCGCCTCTGGCAGGCAAAGCCGTCGCCGTATCGCCCACCGAAACCAATGCGGACGTGCATTGGGGTGAGGCCGAATTCATCGCGCAGGAAGAACTGCACCGCTTTGCCGGATCGTGGTGGTCACCCGACGAAACCCGGCTGGCGGTCGAACGTTATGACGAAAGCGGTGTCGCCGTGGTCACCCGCGCCGCGATCGGCGCGGGCGCGACGCATGTGACGCAGCAACGCTATCCAGCGGCGGGCAGCGCCAATGCGGTCGTGTCGTTGGCGATTCTGGGCACCGATGGCGAAACCCGGGTCGATGTCGACCTTGGCCGCGATAAGGACATCTATCTGGGCCGCGTCGATTGGGCGCATGACGGCAAGACGCTGTTTGTGCAGCGCCTGAACCGCGTGCAGGACCGGCTCGACATGTTGGCGGTCGATCCCGAAACCGGCGCATCGCATGTGCTGTTCAGCGAACATGCCGCGCCGAAAAGCTGGATCAATCTGTCGGATTCATACCGCTTTTTGGCGGATGGCAGCCTGATCTGGTGGTCGGAACGCGATGGCCATGGGCATTTGTACCATTACAACAACGGCGCATTCCAGCAGCTGACGCATGGCGATTGGGAAGTGACTGGCCTGGTCGCGGTTGATGAAAAGGCCGGGCGCGTGATCTTTACCGGCAATCACGACGATGTGCTGTCTGCGCAAATCTATGCGCTGGACCTGGCGCATCCCGCTGCGCTGATCCCGCTGGGTGATCCGGCTTATTCCAACAGCGCCAGCGCCGACACGGCCGGGCACACGCTGATCGTGACTCGCAACGCCGATGCGCAGCCGCCGCAATCGTACCTGGCCGATGCCAAAGGCGAACGGCTGGCATGGATCGAGGAAAACAGCGTCGCGGGCACGCATCCTTATGCGCCGTATCTGGCCGCGCATCGCCCTGCGCAATACGGGTCGATCAAGGCCGCCGATGGCACTGATCTGCACTGGATGATGATCACCCCGGTGATGGCGCCGGGCAAGCGCTATCCGGTGTTCATGTACCATTATGGCGGGCCCAGCGTACAAGTCGTGCATCACGGCTGGCAGGGCGCACTGGCCCAGGCGGTCGTGGCCAAGGGGTATGTCTGGTTTGCGATCGACAATCGCGGATCGGACACGCGCGGCGTCGCGTTCGAAAGCCCGATCTGGCACGCGATGGGTTCGGTCGAAGTCGACGACCAATTGACCGGGACGCAGTGGCTAAAGGCGCAGAGCTATATCGATCCGGCGCGGATTGCCACGTTTGGTTGGTCATATGGTGGGTATATGACACTGAAAATGCTGGAGAAACATCCTGGCATCTGGGCGGCCGGGATTGCGGTTGCGCCGGTCACGCGGTGGGAATTGTATGACACCGCCTATACCGAACGCTATCTGGGCGATCCCAAGGCGCCGGGCGGGGTCTATGATCGTGCGGGCGCGGTGATTGATGCGCCAAAAATCACCGATCCGCTGCTGGTCATTCACGGCATGGCCGATGACAATGTCGTGCTCGACAACACCACCGCATTTGCCGCCGCGATGCAGGCGCATGCGGTGCCGTTCGAGATGATGCTGTATCCGGGCCAGACGCATGGTATCGGCGGCCCCAAAATCAGCGTGCACCTTTACGACAGTGTGTTCGATTTCCTGGCCCGTCACGGTGTCGTCGCAGGCGGCAAGTAATATTCGTACCGGCGCAGGTCGGTACCACAAGGAGTGAATACCAATGGGTTATCGGATAGTGGTCGTGGGCGCGACGGGCAATGTCGGTCGCGAAATGCTGAACATTCTGGCCGAGCGCGAGTTTCCGATTGATGAGATCGCGGCGGTGGCATCGTCGCGTTCGCAGGGGATTGAAATCGATTTTGGCGATACCGGGCGCCTGCTCAAAGTCCAGAATCTGGAACATTTCGACTTTACCGGCTGGGATATTGCGCTGTTTGCCGCAGGGTCGGGCGCGGCCAAAATCTATGCACCAAAAGCCGCCAGCCAGGGTTGTGTGGTGATCGACAATTCGTCGCTGTACCGGATGGACCCCGATGTGCCGCTGGTCGTGCCCGAAGTGAACCCCAATGCGATCGACGGGTACAAGGCGCGCAATATCATCGCCAACCCCAACTGTTCGACCGCGCAACTGGTTGTTGCGTTGAAGCCTTTGCATGATCTGGCCAAAATCAAGCGCGTGGTCGTTGCGACCTACCAGTCGGTGTCGGGCGCGGGCAAAGAGGGCATGGACGAACTGTTCGAACAGAGCCGCGGCATTT
>JAYTHT010000198.1:0-1461 GCA_043732365.1 Novosphingobium sp.
GCGATGCGTCGCCCATCGGGCATGGCATGATACGCGACAAGTGCAGGGGCTGTGAGGGAGTCTGGCATGCCCCGTCTGATAATCGCTCGCCATTGCCGATGACAGTGGAATTACGGGGATTTATCGCGGAATTAATCCCCCGCACTTATAAGCCCTTGGCATGATTGACCGCCTGTCCAACCGGATCGTCTGCCTGGTGATGGCGCCTGCCGCGCTACCGGTGATGTTTGCCGTGTATCTGGGGCTGCGTGCGGTGGTGATTGGTGCCGCAGTGGCGCCGTCATCCGATGCCGACTGGTATTATAGCCGTGGCGCAATGCTGGCGCATGGCCTGGGCTATTTGAACGGGCGGGGCATGCCGACCGCGTTCTGGCCGGTGGGCTGGCCGTGGCTGCTATCGCTGGCGTTTCGCATGTTTGGGGTGTCGATCTGGACGGTTGGGGCGATCAACTGGCTGGCCAGCGCGCTGACCGGTTGGCTGACGCTCGATCTCGGGCGACGGCTGACGGGGTCTGAACTGGCGGCGCGCTGCGGATTGCTGATGCTGGCGGTCTATCCCAACGCAATCCTGTATGTGCCGCTCGCGCTGACCGAAGTCATGTATACCGCGCTGTTGATGGGCGGGATACGGTTGATGATCGCACGTCAGGGTTCTCTGGCCGGCTGGCTTGTGACATTGGCGGCGGGGCTGGTGTTTGGTGTGGCCACACTGGTCAAGGCGCAGACGCTGGTGATTGTCCCGGCGATCGCGCTGATCATGCTGTGCCGGCAGGGCGATATCTGGCGCCGACTGCGCCATGTGGCGACGCGCACGATCGTCGTGTTCATCGCCGCCGCGCTGGTGATCGCGCCGTGGACTGTGCGCAACCATCGCGAATTGGGCGCGTGGATCATCGTTTCGACCAATGGCGGGATCACGCTGCTGACGGGCAACAACGACAGCGCGCGCGGCGGTTACACGCCCGACGATGCGCTGGTCCACAGCATCGACGCGCTGAAAGACCGTGACGAAGTGGCTTATGATACGCAGGCGCGCGCGTTGGGCAGCGGTTGGATCAAGACGCATCCTGTGCGCTTTGCCGCGCTTGCCCCGCTGAAAGTATGGCATTTGTGGGGCCCCGATGGCGAAGGGCAATGGGCCTATGAAACCGGATCGTGGGCCTTTGGATCGGCGCCGCATGCGTTTCTGGCGGTGCGCGCGGTCAATCAGGTCTGGTACTGGCTGCTGCTGATCGCCTTTGTCGTGGCGCCCTGGCGAATTGTTGTCGCGCGCCGCGCTGCGGGTCAGCGGGTGATCGACTGGTGGCTGATCGCATATGTCAGCGCGCTGTTTCCGACCGCTATTGCAGTGGTGTTTTCTGGCCAGTCGCGGTTCCATTATCCCGCGATGCCATTTGTCTGCCTGATCGCCGGGTGGCTGGTTGCCGATTGGCTCACGCGCCGGGGCCATATCCGGGGGAA
>JAYTHT010000199.1:0-1460 GCA_043732365.1 Novosphingobium sp.
CAGCAGCGCGATTGCCAAGGCCCCCACCAATCCGTAAACGATATATGATCCTTGCATAACGGGTCTTATGCGGGACAATCACTTACCAAATAGTAACCAAGGTCGCCCGCAGAATTCGGGCCCTGAAATTCGGCGAAGAGGCACCCATTGATGGACAAGCCGCATGCCAAGGCTGTTACCGGGGCGCAGTTTGATAACGCGCGCGCGGCTGCAATTGTCCTTAAGGAGGAGCAGGAGGGGCGTCGTTCGATCCCGCCCCATGCGCTCGAATCGATATGGCATGCGCCAGACGGGTTTGCCATTCGCCGCATCGACTGGTCCGGGCGGCAGATCGACGATACGCCGCCGCGCGGGTCGCTGCTGTTCCTGCCGGGGCGCGCCGATTTCTATGAGAAATATCTTGAAACGCTCGACGGCTGGCACCGCAAGGGGTGGCGCGTCACCGCGCTCGACTGGCGCTGGCAGGCCGGATCGGGACGCGATCATCGCGACCCCCGGATCGGCGGAACGCAAGGTTTTTCGTACTGGGTCAAGGATTTAGAAGATTTCTGGGCAAGTTGGGCAGCGGCCAGCCCGGGGCCACACGTGCTGGTTGGGCATTCGATGGGGGGGCATCTGGTGCTGCGCGCTGTGGCCGAAAGGCGGGTGGTGCCCGATGCGCTGGTGCTGAGCGCGCCAATGCTTGGTTTTGTCACCCCGGTACCTGCCCGGTTTCAACCGGCGTTCGCGCGTTTGATGTGCCGGATCGGTGACAGCGCGCGCCCTGCGTGGAAGGACGGCGAACGCCCGGGGCAAAACCAGGCAAAACGCGGGATGTCGCTGACCCACGATGGCAATCGTTATGCCGACGAGCTGTGGTGGCGGTTTCGCCGGCCAGAGCTCAACATGGGCCCGGCCAGCTGGGACTGGGTGCGCAAGGCGGGCGAATCGATCGTCCGCCTGGCCGAACCGGGGTTTATCGAATCGGTTGATGCGCCCGTGTTAACCCTGGCGGCCCGCAAGGATGCCCTGGTGTCATGGCCGGCAATCGCCCGCACCGTGGCCCGCCTGCCGCGCGGTGAACTGGTTGAATTCGGGCGTGAGGCGGCGCACGAATTGCTGCGGGAAGCAGACCCGGTGCGCGATCATGTGCTGGCCCAGATCGATTGTTTTTTAGACCGGGTCGCCCCGCGCGCCCGCTCGTCATGACCGGGATCGCCAAAGCGATCGCGCCGGATTTCGACACGCCATTCGACATCGTGATCATTGGTGCGGGCATCGCAGGCGCCAGCCTGGCCGCCGAATGTGCCAGTGCCGCAAACATTCGCGTGTTGATCGTCGAGGCGGAAGATGCGCCGGGCTATCACACCACCGGGCGCTCGGCTGCTTATTGGGAGGAAAGCTATGGCGGGCCGGGCGTTGTCCCGCTGACTTTGGCGTCAGGCGGGTTTCTGGCGGATCACGGGTTCCTGACGCCGCGC
>JAYTHT010000200.1:0-1458 GCA_043732365.1 Novosphingobium sp.
GTGGTCGTTTCGGAAGGCGCCGACGGGCTGGATGAGGGATCGGCCGTGCGCCTGCCCGGCGACAAGGGCGATGCGGCCAAAGGTGGCGCGGTCACGGACGGTACTGGCAAAGGCGAAACTGGCAAAGGTGGAGGCACCCACCACAAGAAACAGGCCGGAGCTGATAGCCAGTGAGCGACAGCGACATCGCGATTGACGAACCGGCCGGGGAACTCCCGCCGGGCGGTCCTTCGCGGCCATTTATCTTGCGTCCGGTGGCGACCACGCTGCTGATGGTGGCGTTGCTGCTGGCCGGGCTGGTGGCGTGGAAGCAATTGCCGCTGTCGGCGCTGCCCCAGGTCGATTACCCGACAATTCAGGTGAGTACGCTATATCCGGGCGCCAGCCCCGATGTCATGGCGCTGACCGTGACCAGCCCGCTCGAACGTCAGTTTGGGCAAATGCCGGGCCTGACGCGAATGACATCGTATTCGTCGTCGGGCGCTTCGGTGATCACGTTGCAGTTCACACTCGGTTTGTCGCTCGATGTGGCCGAACAGGAAGTGCAGGCATCGATCAATGCGGCCAATTCGCTGTTGCCGTCCGATCTGCCGGCCCCGCCGATTTATGCCAAAGTTAATCCGGCCGATGCGCCGATCCTGACCATCGGCGTGTCATCGCACTCGCGGCCGCTGGGCGAAGTCGAAGGCATTGTCGAAAAACAGTTTTCCAACAAGATTGCCCAAGTCACCGGGGTCGGCCTGGTCAGCCTTTCGGCCGGGCAGCGGCCGGCTGTGCGGATCGTGGCGAATGTGCAGGCGCTTGCCGCGCGCAGCCTCAGCCTCGAAACCATTCGCAACGCGATTGCCAATGCCAATTCGAACGCCGCCAAAGGCAGTTTTGACGGACTGACCAAAAGCTGGACCATCGATTCGAACGATCAGCTGAATACCGCCGATTCCTATGCGTCACTCGTCGTGGCTTTTGCCAAAGGGCAAGCGGTGCGTTTGAAAGATGTCGCCAGTGTCGATGCCGGGATCGAAAATGACCGCACCGGCAGCTGGATGAACAAGCAGCCGGCGGTGATCATTGATGTGCAACGCCAACCGGGTGCCAATGTCATCGCCACGGTCGACGCGATCAAAAGCGCGCTGCCCGATTTGCAGTCGCAGCTGCCCGCCGATGTCAAGACGACCGTGCTGACCGACCGGACCGAGGGTATCCGCGCGTCGGTGTCCGATGTGCAGTTCGATCTGATATTGGCCGTGCTGTTGGTCGTGCTGGTGATTTTCCTGTTCCTGGGGTCGGCGCGCGCCACTTTGATTGCCGCGATTTCGGTTCCACTGAGCCTGGTCGGCGCGTTTGGCGTGATGTGGGCGCTGGGTTTTTCGATCAACAACCTGACTCTGATGGCGCTGACAATTGCGTCGGGGTTTGTGGTCGATGACGCGATCGTGGTGATCGAAAACATTTCGCGCC
>JAYTHT010000201.1:0-5149 GCA_043732365.1 Novosphingobium sp.
AGGCGGGCAAGGGCATGGCCACGGCGCTGCACATTTTCGGGCAGCCGACGCAGATCATCGGTTTTGCGGATCGCCTCCGCCCCGATTTCAAAACCGCGCTGGCGCAGCTCAAGGCCCTGGGCATCGAAGCTACGATCCTGTCGGGGGACAATTCCGGCGCAGTGGCCGATATCGCGCGCGAGACCGGGCTGACCGGGCAGGCCAGTGCCAGCCCTGCGGACAAGTTCGACGCGATCCGCCGCCAACAAAGTGCGGGCCACCGCGTGCTGATGGCCGGCGATGGCCTCAACGACGGCCCTGCGCTGGCCGCGGCCGATGCCTCGATTGCGCCCGGCACTGCCAGCGATGCCGGGCGGCAGGCGGCTGACATCGTGTTCCTGGGCGATTCGCTGCTTGCCTTGCCGCGCAGCGTGATGGCGGCGCGGCGCACCATGCGCGTGGTGAAGCAAAACTTTGCGCTCGCCATCGGTTATAATGTCCTGGCGGTGCCGCTGGCAATTTGCGGCCTGGTCACGCCGCTGATCGCGGCATCGGCGATGTCGGCCAGTTCGCTGATCGTCATCGGCAATTCGCTGCGGCTGGCACGGATGCCGGACATGAAGGCGGGTAAATGACCAGCCTGGCCATCCTTTTGCCGATCGCCCTGCTGATGGGGCTGGCTGGCCTTGTCACCTTTTTCTGGGCGTTGCGGCGCGGCCAGTTCGATGACCTGGAAGGGGCGGCCAACCGCATCCTGATCGACGACGACAGCGAGCTGTTGCCATGAACGCCCCCATGACGCCCCCATGAACGCAAAGGCGCTTTTCGGCCTCGTCGCGCTGCTGCCGGCCGCGTTCGGTCCGGTCGCCGGACTGGCCAGTCCACTCGTTGCGTTTCTGTGCAGCGGCGATGGCCATTCGCGCTCGATCACTCTCCCGTTGAAACCTGCATTGCCCGGCAATAGTGACTTGTGCTGTGCCAAAGGCTGTCACGCCGGCAGTTCGAAAAAGCGCAACCTTGCGACAAATGCCGGCGATGATTGACCGCGCGCAATGACGACGGGCGGCACCGCTGCGATGAGGTATGGCATGTGGCCCTATTATCCCGAACTGCTCGCAACGCCGGTGCCGCGCTACACCAGCTTTCCCACGGCGGCAGAGTTCGGCGACAACGTTGGTGCTGCCGAACTGGAACCGGCGCTGCAGGATTTGTCCGGTGACGTATCGCTGTACGTCCACATCCCGTTTTGCGAAAAGATCTGCTGGTATTGCGGTTGCAACACCGGCGCGGCCAATCGCCGCGACCGGCTGACCCACTATCTCGACGCGCTGCACCGCGAAATTGCAATGGTTGGTGGCCTGTTCGAAAATCGGGTGCGTGCGCGGCGGATCGCCTTTGGCGGGGGCAGCCCCAATGCGATTGCGCCAACCGACATGGTGCGGCTGGTCACCGCCATGACCCAGCTGCTGCCGCTGGCCGACCCGGTGTGGTCGATAGAGCTCGATCCGCGCAACCTGTCGCCCGACTGGGGCCGGGTGCTGGCCGCGATCGGTTTCACCCATGCCAGCCTGGGCGTGCAGACCTTTGCGCCCCACCTGCAACAGGCGATCGGCCGGGTGCAGCCCGAGGCCCAGATCGTCAGCGCCACCACGTTGCTGCGCGACGCCGGGGTCACGTCGCTCAATTTCGACCTGATGTACGGGCTTCCGGGCCAGACGCTTGTCGATCTGGCGGAAACGCTGCGCCGCACGGTCGATCTGGGCGCGGATCGGATCGCACTGTTCGGCTATGCCCATGTCCCAAACCTGATCGCGCGACAGCGCCGGATCGACGCAACACTACTGCCCGGCATGGCCGAACGCTTTGCCATGGCTGCGCTCGGCCACGATCTGCTGACAGCGGCAGGTTACGTGCCGGTCGGCTTCGATCACTTTGCCTTGCCCGGCGACCCGCTGGCACAAGCGGCGACACAACGACGGTTGCACCGCAATTTCCAGGGATTTACCGACGATCGGACGTCTGCCCTGATCGGCTTTGGAGCATCTGCGATTACCAGCCTGCCCGCGTTGACCATCCAGAACGAAAAAAGTTCTGGACGTTATCGCGACGCCCTGGCGCGGGGCCATCTACCCGCAGCACTCGGGTTGATCCGTTCGCCCGAAGACCAGCAAACCGGGCGCTTGATCGAGCTGTTGCTGTGCCAGGGCGAAGCGCTGCTGGGGCAGGAATTGCTCCAGGCCAGCCATGCCGCGTTGGAGCCGTTCATAAGGCGCGGCCTGGCGCAAGTCACCGGCAACCTGCTGCAAATACTGCCCGACGGATTGCCGTATACGCGCACCATCGCCGCCCAGTTCGACCCCTACCGCCAGCATTCACAGCGCCGTTTCAGCAGCGCAGTTTGATAAGTTCGCCGCAGCATCGAAATCACGCGAGCGATTTACCTTGCATGAGCCATTAACCGGCTGAAAACATTATGTTCGTTAGCAGAAAATCCGCAAGCCAACCGTGGGTATAGTCAGAACAAATTATATAATGCCCCACGATATATAACTCGTCGTGCGATATTTTGGCGGGGCTGGCTTGGCCATGGAGGTCCTCTAACGCACTCGAATCGGTTGAGGAATCCGCCCAAGTTCAATTTCGCAACAAAGCCAGTTCGATGTAGAGTATCATCGCCCTGCATGACGGGAATCGGGGCGGGAGTTTCCGAAATATTCTGCCAGCAGCCCAAAAGAAGTTGCGTGCAATCTGCAAGGCGTCCAGCTTTGCGCAAGTTTCCGTTGAAGTGGATCCTTTGATGAGAATACTGTTCGCTGGAATGTCGATCGCGCTTGTCCTGGGCACTTCGGTTGTCGCTCAAGATGAGCACCATCATCCGGCCCCGGAACACTTGGGTGCAGTTCACATGGACACCAGCTGTGCGCCAGCTGTGAAAAACGCATTCGACCGTGCCGTCGCACTTCTGCACTCATTCGCCTATGGTGAAGCCGACATGGGTTTTGCCGATGTTGCCACTCGCGATCCTGATTGCGCTATGGCGCATTGGGGGCGCGCGATGACCCGTTACCACCAACTCTGGGAAGTGACGGCCGGCGCCGGACTCGCCGCCGGTGTCGCAGAAATCGCGAAGGCCAAAGCGATTGGTGCAGGCACGTCGCGCGAACGCGCGCTCATTGCTGCGCTTGGCATTTATTATGCGGATGCAAGCCTGACCCCACCCGCAACGCGCGCATTGCGCTATTCCGATGCGATGGCGGCGGTTTCGCGCGACTATCCCAAGGACGACGAGATCGCGACGTTTTACGCGCTGTCGCTGGTGGCGACCGCGTCCCCTGCTGATCGTACGCATACCCGACAAAAGCATGCCGCCGAAATCCTGGAGCCGATCTGGAAACGTCGGCCGGATCATCCTGGCGTGCCGCACTACCTCATCCATGCCTACGACAGTGCAGAGCTGGCGCAGCAGGGTCTGCCTGCGGCGCGCGCCTATGCACAGGTTGCCCCTTCCGCCCCCCATGCCCTGCACATGCCGTCGCACATCTTCACGCGGTTGGGCCTGTGGGATGATTCGATCGCGTCGAATATCGCGGCGCGCAACGCAGCCCGTGCCCAGAATGATGTAGGCGAGGCCCTGCATGCAATGGATTACCTGACTTATGCCTATCTCCAGCGTGGTCGAACTGTCGACGCAGCGCGGGTTGTAGCGGATATGAAGGCGATCGCCGGCCTGTCCGCCTCCAGCTTCAAGATCGGGTACGCCGGCACCGCGATGCCTGTACGACTGGCGATCGAGACTCGCGACTGGGCAACAGCGGCGCGCCTTGAGCCGATGCCGGGTTCCGCTCCGCAAGTGGCGGCAATCGTGTGGTGGGCCCGAGCCTTGGGCGAGCTACGTGCAGGAACGCCTGGTTCAGCCGACGCCGACATCGGCAAACTTCAGGATTGCCGCGAGGCGTTGCGCACGGCGAACGACAGCTATTGGACAGCTCAGGTCGACGCTTTGCTCAAGTCTGCGCAAGGCTGGCGTTTTGCTGCAGCAGGCAAAGGCGACGCAGCTATCGCGTCGATGATGGCGGCCGCGGATGAGGAAGATGGTCTTGAGAAGCTTCCCCTCACGCCTGGACCAATCGTACCCGCGCGCGAGCAATTGGGCGAACTGTTTCTCGTTTTGGGAATGCCACGCGAAGCGCTCACTGCGTTCAATTCTGGATTGCTGCTGGCGCCCGGCAGACTAGGTGCATTGCGCGGCAAGGCAAACGCCGAACGTGGGGTCAGCGGCCTCTAAAAGTCTGACTCGAAACTCTGAAAGCGTTATAGATCATAGCCTTGCGAGTTTTCGGATAAGCAGTTGGACAGCGGCGGGGATTAGCCAGGCGGTGGCGCTTTCGATAGCCAGCATCGATGCACCCGAAATTCCGGGAAGCCCCAAATGCAAGCCGACGCCCAAGCCGTGGGCGGGTTGCGATTACAGCGGGGTGTGCCAAAGCGCAGGATGCGTTTGTGGCATTCCTGGCCAAAGGACCGGTGATGATAGAACGGCAACGTCCCTGCCAGTGCAGGGCGCCTTGGCGGTTGTGACTGCCAATGGAGGGACGTTGCCGAATACGCTAAACCCGATCAGCAGCGTTTGCGGCGGTTATGCGCCAGTTCGTGCCCGGCCAGGCCGCCCACAGCTGCGCCGCCGAGCGTGCCGCCAGTGCCGCCAAAGATAGCATTGCCCAGCAAACCGCCGCCAATCGCGCCGGCTACGGTGCCGGTGGTCTTGTTGAAACGCAGGCAATTGCCGTGGTCGTCACGCTGGTCGCGATACTGCGAATACTGGTGATGATAATGGCGATAATGGTGCGCCTGGGCGGGGCTCGACAGGCCTACTCCGGCGATTGCGATGCAGACGGCTGCCGACAACAAGGATTTGTTCATGGTTATTCCCTTCATGGTGACCTGGTCCTTTTGCGATCCGCAGCATTGGGCTGCGCGGCGGACCGCGATGAACCCCAAATGCGGTAAGCCACATGAACCTAAGCTTGTATCAACGGATGTTGAAACCGACCTTATTCCCAACATGTCCAAACCTAAGAGGCCGTCCTCAAAAGTAGTTGAGTGATATCAGTTGGTTGAGCTTGACGCGCAACCGCATCGATGATTCCGGAGTTTTGCGAAGAACACCCGG
>JAYTHT010000202.1:0-5139 GCA_043732365.1 Novosphingobium sp.
ACCGCAACCGCCGTGCCCCGCCCGATTGTCGGATCTGCGCTGAGCACACGCAACCGGTCCAGCCCGATCGCGCCGCGCAATTTGTTGATCGGATCAAGCCCACCGCCCCCGCGCAGGGCCGCCAGCGCCGATGCCAATTGCACCGCCTCTGGCGCGGAAATTTGCGAGATCGAGCTTCCAAACAGGATCCGGCTGAGCAATTCTTCTTCGGGCAAGGACGGCGTCGACGCGAACGTGATTTGCGGATGCATCGCCGATCCGCCGATGTTGATCGTTGCGGAAATGTCGTTGGCATCGCCAGTTGCAACAATGTCGATCTGCGGATCGATCGGGCTTTCGCCGTTGAAACGGATGCGCCCGCGCGTCAGGTCAAACCGTTTGCCCGAAAATTCATAACTGCCCCGGACCACGTCGGCGCTGCCGAAAATCTGCGGCACAGAGGTATCGCCGCGAATGCGCACATCGCTCTGCCATTCGCTTTCCAGCCCCATGCCGTGCACATCGATGCGGTTGGCGCCGGATGCATCGATCAGCAATTTCCACGGTACGCCATGCGCCGCCGGCGGCGCTACATCGGCGGACGCATTGCGTTCGGTGACGGCGATCGTCGGCAGGGCCTGCGCCGCCGACGTGCGCCCCAGCACCCAGCGCGCGCGATCGATCCGCAGGCGGCCGGCGACTGTACCGCCGGTCCCATCGGATACGATCCGCATTGGCCCGGTGATAGTGGCGCCCATTTCCGGGCGGTTGACCAGTTCGGCATTGGTCGCCCCCAACCGGAAATCGATCTTGGGGCCTTGCGATGATACACCGCTGAAATCGATCGACCCGCTGCCGGCTATCTTGCCACTGTTGGCCGTCGTGCCGGTGAAATGCGCTAGCGACAGATGTGTGCCGCTGAAACTGCCGACGACATCGATGTTTTGAATGTCGGACCCGCTAATCGCGCTTTGCGCGCGCATGGCATGGCTGACAACCGCGCCTGTCAGCACAGGATTATCCATGCTGCCAGATACTTGCGCCGCCACACCCACCGGCCCGGTCAGGTCAAAGGCATCGATCGCCGCCAATCGCCACAGCGCATCAGCAGGTCCGGCATAACGCAATTGCCCGTTAAGCCGGCCGCCACGCACGCGATCGATCAAGCTGCCGCCGCGCGGCAGATCGGCGATGATGGCCTGTAGACGCATACGAGGCACTTTGCCTTCGCGCGCCACCGCCCGCACCTGAAACGCGCGTTCGTCCAATTGCGCCACCAGCGCCAGATCGAGCGGGCGCGAGGTCAACACCAGCCCGGACCGGCTCATCCCCATGACCGACAGCGCGGCATGGCCGGCCGGCGCGCCAGTGTGATCGTTGCGATAATCGATGACGCCTGAAATATACCCGCCCAGCCCAAGATCGGCATAAATGATATCGAGCGCCGACAGCGGCATCCGCGAAATCGCCAGATGCAGATTGGTCTCGCTCGTGGTTACCGTTCCGGCGCCAATCCGCCCGCTGGCGATAATCGCACCGCTGCCGAAATTGATCTGACTCGGTTTCAGGCGCCAGCCCTCACCCTCGCGCGTCAGGATCGCGCGGCGCGGCATCGAGATCGCGTTGCCGGAATAATCGCCTGCAACAAATGCAACCACCCGATCGGGCGAAAAGGCCGCCGTGCCCTGCAATGCAAAACGCGTACCTCGGCGCCCGGCGAGCGAAGCCGTAACCGATCCGGAACCGTTGACGATCGTGGCGTCGGCGATCAATCGCCCGATAAACAACCCGCCGACCGCCACGCCTTGCGCTTTCAACGATCCGTTGATCTTGGTATTGTCAGGCGAAATCAGCGCGCTGGCTGTCATATTCGCAGCCGCAACGGCAATCGGCCGGTCGCCACCGAATTTCGCCGCATGCGCATTGACCGTGGCATCGATCGCCTGGCCGGCGACACCCAAACCGCCTGCATGCCCGGCAAAATGAATCGTGCCATCCAGCCCGCCACCCGTCATGAGCAGATCGCCGTCGAGACCATTGGGGTCAAATGCCAGCGTGCCCGTCAAATTGGTCTTGAACACCCGCGCCTCGGTCAGCGTCATCCGGATGGGATCATTAGGCCCGGCATTATCCGGCACGGCAAAGTCGAGCGCCGCCACGACCGGCCCCAGCCGCGATTCGCCTGTCAGGCCCAAGTGGTATCCGCCCGGTGTGCTCGCCAGCACCAGCTTGACCGCGTTGACCCCGGCCGACGGCAGCGGCTCGGCAAAATGGGCCTGCGCGCTGGTTGTGCCATGGTCGATCAGCGCATGCGCATCGAATGTGCCATAAACGGCATGATGGCCCTGGGTCGTCACATCGATCCGCCCATCTTGCCCATAGCTGGCTTTGACCGCCATCGTGACAGTCGGCGATGTAATCCGCATGTCGGGCAAAGTCAGCGGGATCGCGCCGCCCAAATGCGCGCTGCCCGCCAGATGCGCGGTTGGGCCGACGATCGAGGTCAGCCCGGCATTGGCGTAATGCGCGGCATTGGCGGCGTAATTGACCGCCAGCGTCCATGGGCGGCCTTGTGCCAGCACCAGCACGCCTTTGCCGGTGCCATCGATAGTGCCTACGCGCGGCACGGCCAGCCCATGCGTATCCACCTGACCGGCCACCGCATAATTGCCGTTGCGGACATCGCCCTTGAGCGACAGATTGCCCGAAACTCCGTTGCCGACGACTCGCAATCCATTGCCCGACAGGGTATGCCCATCAAACGACAGTGTGCCGTTCAGCCGCGCACCCGACAGTCGCGGATCCAGCCATGGCGTCCCGGTATCGACCCGCGCGGCACTGGCCGCCAGCGGCAGATCAAGTCGCCCATTCCGCCAATGCGCGACGCCGGCGGTGTGCAGGCCGGTTAGGCGGGTGGAGCCAGCCACCAATTGCGTCAACGCCAGATCATGGCGGATCGCCAGATCGGCAAACGGCCCGTCCAATTGCGCGCTCATGACCGCCGCGCCCGGCTGCACGGTCGCCCGCCACGCCGCCGGCAACAGATCGGGACGCAGCAACTGCGCCGTCAGCGCCAGCCCGTCGGCGCGGTTGTTGGCAAGATCGATTGCGCCCTGCCCATCGATCCGGCCCAGCGCGTCGGCTGCGTGATACTGCCCGTCGAGCCGCGAACTGCCAAATGTGCCCGCATACGTCACCGCCAGCGGTCGCGCCGCCAGATCAGCGGGCAGCCCGCTGACAACCGATCCCGGATGCACCAGCGCGGTCAGGCGATATCGCCCCGAATTGTTGTCGACCAGCCCGCCCGCCAGCCGATGGCCGTCGGCCTCTGCCAGAACCCAGCCATGCCATTGCGAAAACCGCCCTGCGCCGCCGACTTGTGCGACGATGCCGTGCCGCACGCCGCCGGTGGCCCCGGCGGTCAGCCCGGCAAGCAAACCGTCACGCGGCGCGCGATAATCGAGATCGAGCGCAAAGCGATCGCGATCGGGTTCGCTATCCAGATGCAGCGATAGCCGGTCACGCCCGCCCAGCCGCCCGTTGCAAGACAGCACGACGCGACCATGACGCACATCCGCATGCGCGGTCAGGTCGATCCGCCGCCTGGCCCCGGCCAGGCCGGGCGCCACGGTCAGCCCGTCGATGCGAAACCGGTCAAGCCGGATATCGAAGTCGGGCAAGATCGGCGCATTGGGATCGCTGGGATTGAGGTGAGGCGCGCGCAGCAACAGTCCCCGGTGCAGGGTCAGGTCGCGGATATCGAGCCCGCCACCCATCCCCGCAACCAGCCGCAGCGCGGGCAGCGGACGCCATGCCAGTTCAACATCGGGCACCGTCATAAACCGGCCCGACGCATCGGACATCACGACGCTGTGCAACGACGAAGTGCCCAGCAACGAACCGTCGATCCGGCCAATCGTGATGGTCAGCCCGCTTTGCAATTTCAGCGCCGCGATCCGGTCGGTAACCAGCCGATGGCCTAGCGGCGAATCGAGCAACAGCACCGCGATCGCAAACATCAAGACCAGCCCCAGCGCAAACAGCCCGGTCAGCCGCAGTATAGTCACAGTCCAAGGCCGTGAAGAGGGCGCATCTGGCGTTGCGGGCACGGTAGCGGGCATCAGAACGCCTGCCCCAGTCCGATATAAATACCGATCCGGCTATCCCCGGGCGACCGGTTGAGCGGCGTGCCCAGATCAACCCGGATCGGGCCGAATGTGGTTTTGTAGCGGATCCCGATGCCCACGCCGAATTTGGCCCCGCGCATCGTCGGTGTCGGCGTCGCGCCCGCCATGCCCGCATCCAGGAACGGCACGACGCTGAGTGAACCATCGAGTAGCCCGGTCTTGACCCGCGCCTCCAGCGAAAATTCGGCGACTGACAACCCGCCAATCGGGTTTTTGCTGGCATTCTTGGGCCCGACATCCTGATAGCCATAGCCTCGGATCGAAGCGCCGCCGCCCGCGTACAATCGTTGCGACGGCGCGATATTGTTGATCGAAGTGCCATTGATCGATGCCAGCCGCACCCGTTCGGCCAGGACCACGCCATGCGACACCGACTGATACGTGCTCGCATCGAGCTGGGTCATCACATACGATGAACGCGGCCCGTCCTGGATCGAGATCGCCGGCGTCGCGGTAATCGCCACGCGCACTCCGCGCACGGGATCGAGCAGATTGTTGCTGCCGTCATAGCCGAATTTCATCGGCAACGCGGCGATGAAATAGGTCGTGAAAGGCGTGCCGGGCGCGGACCCGGCGAGCAGTTCTTTGGTCGCGATCACTTCGACACCAAAGGAATAGGCCCAGCGTTTCTGAAAAATCAATGTGCTCTGTTTGCTCAGGCTGGCGGTGGCCGACAGGGTATGCGCGTTATAGGCAACGGTGGTTTGCGCCTGGGCATAGATGTCGGCGGTAAACGATTGATCGCGCGCCAGGAAATTGTTGCGGCGGAAAGTCAGCCCGGCCATCTGTTCGCGCGTGCCCAGAATGCCGCGCGCACCGACCATGCCCTCTGGCGGAAATTTGTTGCGATCTTCCCAACTGCCTTCGACATAGAACCCCTGCCCGCTCGATTGGCCGAGCTGCGCTGTCACCGAATGTTGCGGGCCTTTGGTCAATGTGACATCGATATCGGCGACGCCCGGCGCGGTCGGTG
>JAYTHT010000203.1:0-1451 GCA_043732365.1 Novosphingobium sp.
TTGCCGTGATGGCGTGGCACAGCGCGCATTGCGCCTTGTAAGTTTTGCCGCCAGCAACCGGATCGGCGGCCAGTGCCGGCTGCGCCGCAGCGATTGCAGCGGCGGCGGCGAGAACAGCTTTCAGAATGCGACCCATGTGAATACTCTCAGCGTGTTGTTGTCGGAAGCGTTGGTGCCATTGCCATCGAAATTATCGACGGCGCCATTGAAGCGGCCGTAGGCGGTGTATTGTACGCCCACCCGGAGATTGACGAGCGGACCCAGCGGCGAATTGCCCCCGCCCCACGGTGTGTAGTCGACCTGCGCGATCACGCCATTGCTGTCGGGGCGGTTGGTGGGCCCATAGAGATTGGCGTTGGTGGTGCCGCTGGTGGCAAACGCGCCGAGCGTTGCGCCGACCTTGCCGCGCCAGTAATAGGAAACGTCGCCGCGCCATTCGTTCAGCCTGGTCCTGGCGCAATTCACACTGCTGCCATCGCCGATATTGCCCAGCGCGCAGCTCGCCTTGAGATCGCTCATTTCGTGGACATGACGCAAGTTGAGCGCCAGCGTATCGCCTGAATTCACCGGCTTGAGCCATGACGCGTCGAGGCCGATATCGCTATAATGGTCGGTGTAGCCGGAACTGAAATCGCGGCCCGGGTTGATCTGCGCCTTCAGCCCGAAAGCGCCCACCTCGGCGGTGCCGCCGGCCAGAGTGGTCTGATAAGCGATGCGGCCATAAGGCGCGATGCCATGCAGGTTGCCCGGATTGGTCGGATCGACCCCCAGCCAGTTGAGCGTACCTGCCGCAGGACTGGAATAGCCGCCCGCCTCGACATAGAGCTTGTGGTTGAACCAACCATACGCAGAGACGCCCAGCACGTTCTGCGCCAGGGCACCGTCGATGAGCGGTGTCGCTCCCGGCGTCTGCGCCAGACCGCTGGTGGTATAGGGAAAGCTCCACGCCGGGATGGTGTTGAACACATCCTGGACGGTCGGGGCGTTGTTGACCGTCAGACCATAAGTGGCGTCGGTACCGAACAACCGACCGGTGTTGACCAGCCGCAGGTCGAGATTGTCCCAGTGGAACTTGCGCGCCACGCCATCATAAGTGATCTGGACGAAGCCGCCGACATGCGAACCCACCCCGCCCGCCACGAACAGGCTGGCCTGGTCCAGCGCAAAATTGTTGTTGACGCCGAAATATTGCGGCGGCGGGTTCTGATCCTTGGCGGTGTGGGTGAACGAGGCCACCGCCATTGCCGCCAGCGGCACGCTTGCCTTGGTGCGCATGGTGTAGCCGCCCAGCTTGAACTCACGCCCGAACGGGGTGAGCTGCGGGCCAAACCCACCGACATGGCACGCCGCGCAAGGCTGGCCGGTCTGGTCGGTGAACGATGGTACGGCATTGGCAGGCCGAGTGATCGTGAGCGCCATGACCACCGTCGCCGCCGCCACCGGAATGGGGA
>JAYTHT010000204.1:0-5131 GCA_043732365.1 Novosphingobium sp.
CCCGATGGCCGATACTGCCGACGACCGCCTGCGCCTTTTGATTGAACGCATCGAACGCCTGGAAGAAGAAAAGAAGGGCATCGGTGACGATATCAAGGACGTCTACAGCGAAGCCAAGTCGACCGGGTATGACGCCAAGATCATCCGCCAGATCGTCCGCTTGCGCAAAATGAAGCCCGATGATCGCCGCGAAATGGAAGCAATCCTGGAAACGTACAAGAACGCACTCGGGATCGACTGATCGCCGGTTGATGCCGTCGGGCGTGTTTGCGCGCCCGACGGCACCTGTTTGACGTAACATGTCAATGGCTTGCCAAAAGTGCCACAGCCAGCGCCGCCCCATTGCCGCAGGCGTGGGCCAGGATTGACGTCACCAGGCCATGGCGCATGCGTAGATAGCCGAACACGAGCCCGGCCCATAGCTGTGGCATGACCATCGGCAAGAGCGTCCACGACAGGCGTGGGTAATTGGCCATGTGCGCCATTCCGAATACCGCAACAGACACATAGAACCACACGGCGAACCCGCGCACAAACCAGCGGGGCGGATCGGCGCGGCGGCGCAGCACCAGCCAGCCGATCAGCGCGGCCAATACAGCCGCGACAACGCCAAGCGACGCGGCCTGATCATGCCAATGCAGCGACACCGCGATCAGCAACAGACCGGCGAGGATGGCCATCGCCAGCAGCCATAGCGCGCGGGGTCGCCCGGTCAGCCAGCCGCGAAACAGCACCTCTTCGCCAATCGGCGCCGCCAGAATTACCGCCACCGCCAGCATCGGGCCGGAATAACCACGAAACGCATCGGGCGCTGGCACATGCAGCGCGCGTTGCCACACGACCAATACGGCGCCGATCACCACCAGTACGGTGAGATACAGGCCAACCATAGTCGTCCATTGTCGCCAGCCCTGGCGCAAAGGCGTGGGCGTGGGCATGATCAGGCGCGGCGCAGCCAGCCAGGCTCGGAAATCGGCAAGAACGGTACGTATCATGGTACCAACCATGCCACCGCCACAGTTAAGACCGCGTGGAGATTGCCCAAAGCGTCACAAACCGCTAGGCCGCGCGCACATTCCCCGCACGAGAGGCCCCGCACAAGAGGTGGGGTACCAGGCAGATCCGGCAAGAAGCACGACCATGGCAGGCCATTCCAAATTCAAGAACATCATGCACCGCAAGGGCGCGCAGGACAAAAAACGGTCTGCGAGTTTTTCCAAGCTGTCGCGCGAAATCACCGTCGCGGCCAAAATGGGGATGCCCGACGCGGATATGAACCCGCGCCTGCGCGCGGCGATCAACGCCGCCAAGGCGCAGTCGATGCCCAAGGACAATATCCAGCGCGCGGTCGATAAAGCCACCAAGGGCGACGGCGATAACTATGAAGAAGTGCGCTATGAAGGCTATGGCCCGGGCGGCGTCGCGCTGATTGTCGAGGCGCTGACCGACAACCGCAACCGCACCGCGACCAATGTGCGCACGGCTTTTGCGAAAAACGGCGGCAATCTGGGCGCATCGGGCGCGGTCAGCCACGGGTTCGAGCGGCTGGGCCTGATCGAATACCCGGGCAAAGCCGGTGACGAGGAAAAAGTTTTCGAAGCCGCGATCGAAGCCGGCGCCGAAGATGTCGAAAGCGACGAGGATTCGCACCAGATCTGGGTCTCGGTGGAAAACCTGCACCCGGTCGCACGCGAGCTGGAAAAGGTACTGGGCGAAGCCGAAGGCGTCAAACTGGCGTGGCGGCCTTCGTTGAAGGCTGTCGTCGATGCCGACACGGCGGCGACTTTGCTCAAACTGATCGACATGCTCGACGACGATGACGATGTGCAGACCGTGTGGGGCAATTACGAGATCCCCGATGATGTCATGGAGAAACTGGGTTAACCCCCGATCGTATGATTATCCTGGGAATTGATCCTGGTCTGACTTGCACCGGCTGGGGGGTGATTGCCAAAGCCGGCAGCCGGTTGAGCCATATCGCCAATGGCGAGATCCGCACCGATACCAGTCTTTCGATGGCCGAACGCCTGGTACAGATCGATGCGAGCCTGAACGCGGTGATCGCGATGCATCACCCCGATGCCGGCGCGGTCGAGGAAGTGTTCGTCAACGTCAATCCGCAATCGACGCTGAAACTGGGGCAGGCGCGCGGCGTGGCGATGGTCGCGCTGGCGCGCGCCGGGATGCCGGTCGCCGAATACCCGACCAAAGTGATCAAGAAAGCGCTGGTTGGCACCGGCGGTGCGGCCAAGACCCAGATCCAGGCTATGTTGAAAGTGCTATTGCCCGGGGTGAAGCTGGCGGGCGCCGATGCCGCCGATGCGTTGGCAGTGGCGATCACCCACGGCAACATGCTGGGCAGCCACCGCTAAGCGCCCGTCACCCGAATACCTCAGCTTCGTCTTCGCAAAAACCGCCCCGGCGCAAGGCATATGCGCCGCGCACGCCGTTGCCGAGATAGATTGCGACGACGATCCCGATCGCCAACCCACTCAGCCGCAGTTCGACCACTTTGCCGATGATTTCGAGCGCGACAAGAATCAAAGTCGCCCCGCCCCACACCAGACCCGCGCCCGCGCGCAAGCGAAACCCTGCGATTGTGCCGATCACGGCCTCACCCAGGCCGCCGAACATGGCGACAGTTGCCGCAGCGGGGTTCGTCTTCATTACGACAAAGCCATAGAACAGCACGCCCAGCAGGCCGAGCCCGGCGAATGTAAAGGCCGCGAAACCACCTCTCCGCGTCGCCGCGCGCGCACCCATGCGCGTCGTCAGATCCACATCCCACATCGCCACCGCCTATTCCCCCATGCCCGATTTATCTGCGGAGTATTTTCCACCGACACACCCTGTTTACAAGCGCGAATGCCCGCTAGGGTGGGTCGAATTGATAAAGGTAGCAGGCAAATGGAACTGGAACTTTCGCCCGAAGCGTCCGGCAAAACGCTCAACCGGCTGATCGCGATCACCGTGGTCGTACTGTCGGTGTTTGTCGCGCTGTGCCACATCAAGGACGAAAACACCGTCCAGGCCATGGAGCGCAGCGAAGCACACACGATCGACATCTGGAACGAATATCAGGCCAACAAGACCAAGCAGCACCTGGCCGAAAATGCGCGCACGCAATTGCAAGTGCTGGCCGCGCCCGGCAAAGCCGACGCCCAAATTGCCCAGATGAGCACCGACATCGCCAAATACCAGACGCAGACGCCCGCGCTGGCCGATCAGGCGCACGAGCACGAGGCGGAATACAGCCGCATGCGGTTCCGCCACGATCAGTTCGACGCGGCCGACGCGGCGGTTTCCACCGCGATTTCGCTGGCCGCAGTGGCCGCGCTGATGGAAACAGTTGCGCTGCTGTGGGCGGCCTGGGGTTTTGGCGCATTCGGAGTATTCATGGGCGCAACCGCGTTTTTGGGCGGAACATTCCATCCCGGTATTTTGAGCAATCTGCTGGGTTGATCGATGAGGCTGGCACTTCGACACGATCGCGGATAGAGAACAAACCATGATCGCAAAGCTGACCGGCATACTTGATGACACTGGCCCCGACTGGGCGGTGATCGACGTTGGTGGCGTGGGCTATCTCGTCCACGCATCGGTACGCACGCTGACCCAACTGGGCAATCGCGGCGACCGCGCAGTGCTGCACACCGAATTGCAAGTCAGCGAAAGCGACATGCGGCTGATCGGCTTTACCAGTTCGGGCGAACGCGCGTGGTTCCGGCTGCTGACCGTGGTCCAGGGCGTCGGTTCGAAAGTTGCACTGGCGATCCTGTCGGCGCTGACCGTCGATGAATTGCAGCGCGCCTGCGCAGGCGGAGACGCGGCCATGATCGCGCGCGCCAATGGGGTCGGGCCCAAATTGGCCAGTCGCATCGTCAATGAATTGAAGGACAAGGCAGGCGGTCTGACGGGGCTGACAGCGGGCGCGGGGATCACCGGTGACGGGGCCGTGGTGCTGCCCGGGTCGGTCAGCGCCGATGCCGTTTCCGCGCTGCAGAACCTTGGGTTCAAACCGGCGGTGGCAGCCACCGCCGTGACCCGCGCGATCGAAGACCTGGGCGATGGCGCCGCCTTGGGTAATCTGATGCGCGCCGCGCTGAAACACGCGACCGCATGACCGACAATCCGATCCTTTCGGCCAAAGCCCAGATCGAGGACGCCGATACGGCAATGCGGCCCAAAACGCTGGCCGAATTCGTCGGGCAGGAATCGGCGCGCGAAAACCTCAAAGTATTTATCGCCAGCGCCAAGGCCCGGAACGAGGCAATGGACCATGTGCTGTTTTTTGGGCCGCCAGGGCTGGGCAAGACGACGCTGGCGCAGATCATCGCGCGGGAGTTGGGAGTCAATTTTCGTGCCACATCGGGGCCGGTGATTGCCAAGGCGGGCGATCTGGCTGCGCTGCTGACCAACCTGGAGGCGGGCGATGTGCTGTTCATCGACGAAATCCACCGGTTGCAGGCGCAAGTCGAAGAAGTGCTGTACCCCGCGATGGAAGACCGCGCGCTCGACCTGATTATTGGCGAAGGCCCTTCCGCGCGATCGGTGCGGATCGACCTGCCGCCGTTTACGCTGATCGGGGCGACGACGCGGCAGGGGCTGTTGCAGACGCCTTTGCGGGACCGCTTTGGCATTCCGGTGCGGCTGCAATTTTATACCGTGGCCGAACTGGAACGTGTGGTGGCACGCGGGGCCAGCATGATGGGTATCGGCCTTGACGCCGATGGCGCGCACGAAATTGCCCGGCGGGCGCGGGGTACACCGCGCGTGGCCGGGCGACTATTGCGCCGGGTGCGCGATTTTGCGCAAGTTGCCGGCGATGCGGTGATTACGCGCGCGCTGGCCGATTCGGCGCTGACCCGGCTGGAAGTCGATTCGCTGGGGCTCGATTTGCAGGATCGGCGCTATCTGATGATGATTGCCGACATCTACAAAGGCGGCCCGGTCGGGGTGGAAACACTGGCGGCGGGCCTGTCCGAACCGCGCGATACGATCGAGGAAGTGATCGAGCCGTATCTGATTCAACTGGGCATGGTGGCGCGCACCGCGCGCGGCCGCTGCCTGAACGAACGCGCCTGGCAGCATCTGGGCATGGCCATACCGGTGCAACCTGCGCCCCCTGTGG
>JAYTHT010000205.1:0-1445 GCA_043732365.1 Novosphingobium sp.
GTGACCCAAACCACCAATCTGGGCGCTTTTGTCAACCAGCGCGGGTTGTTCCGCCGCCAGGAATGCGACGATGTGTTCTTGCGCGCCAAAATCCCGTCAACCCAAAAATGGCTGCAACATGCGGCGGGTCAACACATCGAACTGGGCATTGCCGAAAACAACTTCTTCCTGCTGCTGACCTCGCTGGGCCTGGCCGCCGGTCATTTCGGCACACGCCTGCTGCCGGTCGGCACGGTCTATGATCCATTTATTGCGCGCGGGCTCGATGCGCTGAATTACGGGTGTTATTCGGACTCGCGCTTTCTGCTCGTCGGCACGCCGTCGGGCATCACGCTCGCGGCCGAAGGCGGCGCGCACCAGTCGGTCAATACCCCGCTGATCGGGATGGGTCAGCCGGGCCTGGCCAGTTACGAACCCGCATTCGCCGACGAAGTCGCACTGATGATGGCCCATGCCTTTGACTGGATGCAACGCCCGGACGGATCGTCAGTCTATCTGCGCCTGTCGACCCGCGCCATCGCCCAGCAACCCCGCGCCGACACTGCGTGGCAGGCCGACGCCATCGCCGGCGGCTACTGGCTCCGCGCACCGGCACCCGGCACAACCGCCGCAATCGTCTTTTCCGGGGTCGTCGCACCCGAAGCGTTGGAGGCATGGACGGCTCTTGCCGACGATATCCCCGGCATCGGCCTGTTGAATGTCACTTCGCCCGACTTGCTCCATCGCGGCTGGTCCGCGCGCGTGGCCGCGCGCTGGACCGATGGTACGCCTGCCCCCGCGCACGTCGAAACCCTGCTCGCCCCGCTCGGCCCCAACGCCGGCCTGATCACCGTGCTGGATGGCAGCCCGGCTGCGCTGTCATGGCTCGGCGGTGTGCGCGGCCACCGCGTCGTGCCGCTCGGCACCGACCGCTTTGGTCAAACTGGCGACTTATTCGACTTGTACCGCACGTATCGCCTCGACGCCGAAGCGATCCTTGATGCCGCGGCCGAACTCTTTCTCTAGGCCATAAGGTCATCGGCGCGGGCCACCCGGCCCGCGCCGATCCCGCATTCAGGCGAACTTCAGCGCCTTGACCAAAATCACGCCAGGCAATGCGCGCGCCTTGGCCAGCACATCGGCGCTGACCGGGCTATCGACCGACAGCAACAACACCGCCTCACCGCCCGCCTGACGACGGCCAAGGTGGAATGTGCCGATGTTGATCGCCTCTGTGCCCAGCAGCGTGCCGATCGACCCGATGAAGCCCGGCGCGTCGGTATTGACGATATACAACATATCGCCGTCCAGATCGGCCTCGACCGCAATGTCGAACAATTCGACCAGACGCGGCTGGCCATGGCCAAACAGCGTGCCCGCCACCGTCCGCTGACCCGCATCGGTATCGACCGTCACGCGCACCAGCGTGCGGTACAGCCCTTCGCGGTCATGGCGCACTTCGCGTA
>JAYTHT010000206.1:0-5114 GCA_043732365.1 Novosphingobium sp.
GCGGCCTGCACAGGCGTGGGCTCGGCATAACCCTGTTCGATCAGAGCTTCGGAAATCGGCAAAGGCAGTGTGGGAAAAGGCATAGGGCTCGCAATTTAGGGGGAGTTCAGTCGCGCCCCCTAGCACCACATTGCGCCGTTGTATGCAGGTTTGACAAAATGATGGGATTCAAACCGTGTCAGAGCATGATTGCGAAACTCGCGAAAGAGCCAGTTTCGCAATCAGGGGCGTTTGAACAACGCCTTTGAGACCACGACGTGGACACCCTTGTTGCGATCGACCAGTTCGGTGATTTCGACATTCCCCGCCACGCTGATCAACATATACGCATCGTCGCGCGTCATGCCTTTGGCCGCGACGAGGAAATCGACCATGTTGCGCAAGGCTTTGCGCGTTGCATTGCTCAGGTCGTCGTCGAACCCCATCGTGATATACGCGGTGGGGGTTTCGGCGCGCGGGTACGGCGCCAGCTCATGTTTGTGCAGGATGAACTGGAACGTGCCGACCAGCGACGTCTCCAGCGCGGTGATATCGACTTCGCCATTGCCCTGCGCAGCGTGCCCGTCACCGACCTGAAACAATGCGCCCGCCGCGTGCACCGGCAGATAGAGCGTCGTGCCGGCAACCAGCGCCTTGTCATCCATATTGCCACCATGGATCGTCGGTGGCGCGGAATCATAGCGCCCGAATGAAGGAGGCGGCGCCACGCCCATGCTGCCGAAAAACGGCGCGAGTGGCACATCGATGCCCGGGCCGAATGTGCCGACCATGCGTTTGGTATCGAGCGGCACGATTTTCATGCGCGCATAGGGGAAATCGTCGGTCAGAAACCCCGAGCCATAGCGGAACGCATTGTAGGCATACGGTATCGCCAGATCGATCTTGACGATCCGCACTTCCAATGTGTCGCCTGGCTCTGCGCCCTCGACCGCGACCGGCCCGGTCAGGATGTGCCCACCGGGTCCACGAGCCGAGGCGGGCACGCCATCGAACACCGCGCGCAATTCCGGTTCGATCGCTTCTGCCGCCACGCCCGCTTTGGCCAGGCCCGCCGGGCTGTTGGTCAGCAGGGTATGGATCACCACGGTGTCGCCGGATTTGACCGTCAGCGCTGGCTTTTCCGTGGCGTCATAATGGCCCCACACGACCGTTTGCGGGGTGACTTTCAGCTCATACGTTTCGGCGTAGGCGGGCGAGGCAACCGCAAGCGCGACGTAGATCAAGTTCCGCATGGTCGTTCCTCTGACGTTGGTCTTGCGGCGGTATGACCCAGCGGCGCTTATCCAACAATACGTCAGTTGGGCATCAGCTGGGACGGGCCTTTGCGCATCGCCCAACTCGCGCTAAGATCCGCCGCATGTTGACTATACGCTGGGACGAGCCCGCCACACTCATCGATCTGGATGGCAAAACGCCGATCATCGGCACGATCCGCGATTGCGCGATGCATTTCGCCATTTTCAAACCGTTTGCGAAAGCGGCGGCGCGCATCCTGCTGACTCGCCCGGTGTTTCGCGAAGGCCGCAAGACGCGGACCTGGCTGCTGAACCCAGACGAGATCGAACAGCTGGTCCAGCGCATGAACGCGGAAAAAGCGCAGCTTCACTGATTGATAGTGCCGCATATCAACTGACCCGACCATCTGTTGCGCCCGTTTGCCGACACCGGTGTGTGGTTGGCGCGGTTGATCCGCCAGGGCTTTCGCGCCGCGACGCTGGCCGCGCGCCTCTCCGCATTGCGACGCCGGGTGGTCGCGGTTGCGTCAACTGCGCCCGCCTGATACCGGCCCGGCCAAACGTATTGCGCCTGTTCTTCAGGACCAACCTTTTTCAGGAGCCACCCATGTCCGATATAAAACGGGTCGTCCTTGCCTATTCCGGCGGTCTCGACACCTCCGTCATCCTGAAGTGGCTTCAAATCACGTACAATTGCGAAGTGGTGACCTTCACCGCCGACTTGGGCCAGGGCGAAGAACTGGCGCCCGCGCGCGCCAAGGCCGAGCTAATGGGAATCAAGCCCGAACACATCTATATCGACGACTTGCGCGAAGAATTCGTGCGCGATTTCGTGTTTCCGATGATGCGCGCCAACGCCCGCTATGAAGGCGATTACCTGCTCGGCACGTCGATCGCGCGCCCGCTGATTTCCAAACGCCTGATCGAAATCGCGCGCGAAACCGGCGCCGACGCGATCGCGCATGGCGCCACCGGCAAAGGCAATGACCAGGTCCGCTTTGAACTGTCGGCCTATGCACTCGATCCGGGCATCAAAGTCATCGCGCCGTGGCGCGAATGGGACCTGAGCAGCCGCACCGCGCTGATCGCCTGGGCCGAAGCGCACCAGGTGCCGGTGCCGCGCGACAAACGGGGCGAAAGCCCGTTTTCGACCGACGCCAACTTATTGCACACCTCGTCCGAAGGCAAAGTGTTGGAAGACCCGTGGGCCGAAGTCCCCGAATATGTTTTCTCTCGCACGGTCAGCCCCGAAGATGCGCCGGACGCGCCCGAATACATCACGATCGATTTTGCCAAAGGCGATGGCGTGGCGATCAATGGCGAAGCGCAAAGCCCGGCAACATTGCTGACCACGCTGAACGAATATGGCCGCAAGCATGGTATTGGCCGGCTCGACCTCGTCGAAAACCGGTTTGTCGGGATGAAAAGCCGCGGGATGTATGAAACGCCCGGCGGAACGATTTATGCGATCGCGCATCGCGGGATTGAATCGATCACGCTCGATCGCGGCGCGGCCCATCTGAAAGATGAGCTGATGCCCAAATATGCCGAGCTGATTTACAACGGGTTCTGGTTTGCGCCCGAACGCGAAATGTTGCAGGCCGCGATCGACCAGTCGCAAACGAAAGTGAACGGCACCGTCCGGCTGAAGCTGTACAAAGGCCAGGCCTATATCGTCGGCCGCAAATCGCCCGACAGCCTGTATTCCGAACGCCACGTCACATTCGAAGACGACGCGGGCGCCTATGACCAAAAGGACGCAGCGGGTTTCATCAAATTGAACGCGCTGCGCCTGCGCCTGTTAGCCCAACGCGACCGCTAAAATCGTCCCCGGGATGGAGCGCAAAAATCCTTTCGCAGGTTGTCCCCTGCGCCGGCGGCGCCCTGTTGATAAGTTCAAAAAATTCACTTGATCGACTCGCCCGGCAGGCGCAGCTTGCGTTTATCGAGACTGCAAACAGCGCCGAATAATCAGGCGAATAGCTTGATTACAAAGCGAAATTTACAGCTGCGTTACGGCATTCCGAACTCATAATAAACACCCCACCGACACGAGCGCTCGCGGCGGCTCGGGCACGGAGAGTGCGGCATGGGCCAGGTTGCCGGATCGGATATAAACCGAATGCCAAAATGATCGGTGTGGCTCGCACGCATCCGGCCGGCGGGGCGTAATCCCTTTGCCGAATGGAGCTGAGCGCGCCCGAATTGCGGCGATTGGCGCAATGTCCAAACCTTCCCCACCCAAACCCTTCACGGGTTGCCCGTGGGTGTCCGTCTTTCACCACGCGTCCTGCGGCGCGTCGTAAAGGAGCGGTGCCATCGGCAGGGTAAAACCACGGGGTGAAGGAACCATCCGACCACGCGGCACGTCTGCGGATACGGATGTCAGTGGGGGCCGGCGCAAGCTGGCCCCCATTTTTATGCGCCTGCCATTTTCCACGCCAATTCGGCACGTCCAATTCAGCACGTCCAATTCAGGCAAATTCCGCCGGCACGTCGGGATACGCCGTTTCGACCGCGCCCAACGCATCGCGCAACGGGCCCAGGAACGGTTCGAACTGTTTCCAGTGGTCGACCCCGTCGGTAAAGATCGGCTGGCGCACTTGTTCGGAACTGGCGGTACGCACCGCGCGGCGGTTGCGGTAAAACGCCAGGCATTCGTCTTCGAACGGCACGCCGACATGATCCAGCAGGCGGCGCACTTCGCCCTCGGTCTCTGCGACCATCTGTTCGTAAATCACGCGGTAGACGGCGCCGGGCGCTTCGCGATCGAACGCCGCCATCTGTTCGACATAGCCGCGATAATATCGGCCGATTTCCGCAAGGTCGTATGTAAACAACTGACCCCGCGCAAAAAACTGTTTCCACCCTGAAAAGCAACAACCCATCGGATGGCGCCGTGCGTCGATGATCGTCGCATTCGGCAGGATCAACCGGATCAGCCCGGTATACATCCAGTTGTTGGGCATTTTATCGATAAACCGCGGCTTGCCTTCTTTGCGGTGGACGCGCGTACGATCGAGGTATTCTTCGCCCAGCCGCGCCAGATCCGCCGCCGGCAGCGCACGCAACATCACGTCAAAGCTGGCGAATTCGCCATCTTCGACACGCGAATGCAGCCGGTCGCCGATCATCATCATATCGGGCAGTTCCATCGTTCCCTCGATCTGCGAATGGCTCGACAGAATCTGTTCGACCAAGGTCGATCCGGCACGCGGCAGGCCAACGATGAAAATCGGGTCATTGGCCGGGCAACCCTGCCCCGCACGGCTGGCCAGGAACGGCGCGGTAAACAGCGCCGCGTGATCTTTCGCGCCGCCGATGATGCGCGCTTCCTCGTAATCCAGCCCCTTGCGCCGCAGCGTATTGGCGCGATCGTAATGGTCAAAACTTTGCGCAATATCGCCGGCGTCTTCATAGGCCTTGCCCAATGCGAAATGCATCTGGCTGGCCTGTTCGTCGTCTTCGACTTTGTCCAGGGCTGCCAGCATCGCTGAGATGTCTTCCCGGGTCAGCTGCACGGTTTTCAGATTGGCCAGGCTCCACCATGCCTCGCCCAGCGCGGGATCGAGCGCCAGCGCGTTGCGATAAGCGGTAATGCTCTCGGCCTGATTGCCCAGCGTCTTGTCGACATGCCCCAGGTTTAGCCACACGCGATGGCTGGCGTGCCCGCGTGCAATCAGGTCGCGATAAATCACCGCCGCCTCTTGCTGTTCGCCCAGCCGCACTTGCAGCGACGCTTTCAACAACATGTTGCCCGGATTGCCCGGATCATCATTCACCAGCACGCTCGCATGGCCCAGCGCGCCTGCCACATCGGGGCCCATTTGCATGATCCGCACGAGCAGTTCGCGCGCCGCTGCAAACCCCGGCGCAATC
>JAYTHT010000207.1:0-1444 GCA_043732365.1 Novosphingobium sp.
CATGCGCGATATCACCGCCTGCTGCATCCGATCGACCAGTTCCTCGGCCAGATCATCGGCAGATCCGCTGGCGCGATCGGCAAAGCTGACATCCCACCATTGCACCGGCGGAGCCGGCGGCACCCCGTGGCGCAGCAGCTGGTAATGACCCGCCGGCAGTTTCCGGACGTCTTTGAGAATCGAGCGCGTGTCGGGCACATAACCCCAGGTCATGAAATCCTCGATCGCCAGGGGATCGATTGCCCGGTTCAGACCCGGATGGGCAAGCAACTGCTTCAGCTCCGACCCGAAAATCAGGCTGCCATCGTCCAGCGTCGCAGTAAACAGCGGTTTGACCCCTAGCCGGTCACGCGCCAGCAACAGTGTCTTTTGTCGCAAGTCGTAAAGCGCAAAGGCAAACATGCCATGCAGCCGCGACAGGCAATCGACGCCCCACCGCTGCCATGCGGCGATGATCACTTCGCTGTCGCCGTCGGTGCGGAATTGGGCGCCTTGCGCCTGCAATTCGCGGCGCAGTTCGCGGAAATTGTAGATCTCGCCGTTGAACACCAGCATGATCGCGCCGTCGCTCGACGGCATGGGTTGGGGAGATCCGGCCAGGTCGATGATCGAAAGGCGCAAATGGCCAAGGCCGATGCCGGGCGCGGTCCACGTGCCACGTCCATCGGGCCCGCGATGTGGCGCAGCGGCCAGCATGCGATCGACCAGCGCCATATCGATCGGCCGCGTGCCGCGTGTGTCAAAGATTCCGGCTATGCCGCACATTGCATCATTTCCCGGTGGCCATGCCGTCGATCCAATGGTCGATTGGCCCTGTGGCGGCGATAAATGCGATGATCGCGGCGGCGGGGTCACGGTTCAACCGATCCGATGCGGACAGGATCACCACCGCGGTCGCCCGACGCCGCAACAGCAGATGATCGACCATGCCATGCAGCCGCAGCGCAAGATTGCTGCCGGTCAGCAACGCACCGCTGCGATACCATGTCGTGCATAACCGGCGTTCCGGCCCCAGGGCGCCAGGGGCCTGAATTACATCGCTTTTTGCCAGGCCTACATTATACCCCGGACTGACCCACGCCCATTGCGACCCCAGTGGCAACGCACCCTGGCCAAACCCGCCCGCCTCATGCCCGGTGCCCTGATTGGCATAAAGCGCGAACGACACATCGACCGTTTCGCCAGCGGGCCCACGCAAACGCATCAGAAAATGCCGATCGGACCCGCCATGCAATGGGGACCACGCCGCGCCGTCATCGGTCGCCACGCGTTGCCAGCCCCTGATCTGCGGCAAATGCACGCCCTGGGGCAGCTTTGCCACCAAAACGTTTGCCGACGCGCCCCAGCCCAGAAACCCCAGGGCCATCGCCAGCATCAGCGGCATCACGATATGCGCCGAAAGGGTCGCGGTGCGCAACCGGCGCACCAGCGGTGATGCCACGAT
>JAYTHT010000208.1:0-1444 GCA_043732365.1 Novosphingobium sp.
CCCGCTCGAGATTGCCGCGGACCTGATCGAACATTCCGTTGAGTGCGATGGCGAGCAGCGGGAGCGCCTGACCAACGGCCAGCGGAGTCGGGCTTGTCAGATCGCCCTCGGCTGCGGCGGTGACGCGGTCGATGGCGGCATCGACAGCATCGGCAACCGCCGACAGCGCCCGTTCCGCCGAGGCCCAGCTGAGTACAGCACACACGATGGCGGCGATAAGGGCCCGCGCAATGGCGTTCGAATCATAAATCGGGGCGGACGCCGCCGTAACCGAAAGGATAAACGCTACCGCCCCCACGCAGAACGCAAAGGCAATGGCGCGCGATTTGAGCGTTACTCCCTGCATGGTGCCTCGGTCTCACTCCGTCTATCGAGGGGGTATCGCTGTCCCGGCGAGGCCCCGTTCGACAATGGCACGAGGGACGTTAAGAAAATCTATGCAATCGAGCGATTTGCGCGTCGCAAAACAACATAAAGGGCTCCGGACCCGCCGTGCCGGCGATGGGCTGGCCTGATTGCGGCGACATGGCCTGCGACTGGAGACGCCGCGATCCAGTCGCCAATCGACGCCCGGATCACGCCGCGCAGTGGTGTCTCCAACCGACTGGCATCCGTCTTCGGGGGCTTGCCGGTGACGAGCACCACAACCCTGTCGCCATGGCGTACAGCGGATTGGAGCGCCGAGATCGCGCGCCGGTGTGCGGTTTCCAAGGTGCATCCGTGGAGATCGACAGTTCGATCAGGCACGACATCGCCGGTCGCCAGCTGGCGATCCCAACGCGCATCGAGTGTGGCGGCAGGACTAGGGCGCTTCTGACTGACGACCGGCTCTCGTGGCAAAGACGAGCGATACGCCTTTTCCGGGCGAAGCATTGGCGTTGGCACGGGGTCGGGCGCCGATGGATCTCGGCGCAGGTCCGCCGTTACGCGCCGCCAAAGCGCGCGTTCTTCAGGGCTGAGAGTGCGCGGCATCGCCGAGGCGGACAAGCGTCCCGCGCGGAACGAGAATATAGGCGGCTCCACGTCCCGACATGCCCCCCGCTATCCGGCGGGCCTCGTCGCCTGCTCCCCAGAAAGTGTCAACTCGGTTCGCGCCCTTGATCGCGCCGCCAGTATCCTGCGCGATCCACAGACCGCTTGCCTCAGGACGGTCGAGATCGAGCCACATCGGCGCGCCAAGCGGCACAAACAAAGGGTCGGCTGCCACGGAAACCCTCCCCGTCACGGGTATGCCCAGTGCGCCGATGGGTCCCTCACCCATGATTTCGCGGAAAAAAACGAAACTCTGGTTTTCTCGCATGATGGCACGGCCTTGCTCGGGATTCGCGCGCAGCCATGCCATAATACCCTGCATGGACAATTGTCCCGGCACGACCAAGCCCCGGTCGCGCATGAGCGCGCCGATGCTGACATAATCGCGGCCGTTCTGCCCGGCATAACCGAT
>JAYTHT010000209.1:0-1443 GCA_043732365.1 Novosphingobium sp.
GTGATGCCATGGTAGATTTCGTCGGCGATGATAGCAATGCCGCGGGTGCGGCACACTTCTGCGATGCGGGCGAGTTCATCATCGGCGATCACGGTGCCGGTGGGATTGGCGGGGCTGGCCAGAATCACTACGTTGGGTGCCGGATCCAGAGCGGCAATTGCGGCGGCATCGATCTGATACCCGGCATCGGCGCCGCAGGGCACTTCGACCGGTTCCATGAACAGCGCGCGGGCGTTGTTGCGATAGGCGACGTAGCCGGGGCGGGCAAAGGCGACGCGTGCGCCGGGCCATCCGGTCAGCGACAGCGCCATCACGAGTGCAGGTGACGCGCCGCATGTCAGCACGACGCGCGATGGATCGATGTCGACCCCGTCACGTTCGCGATAGTGGCGCGCGATGCGGGCTTTGAGCGGCTGGCTTTCCCAATAGCCCATCGCGTCGGTGTCGAGCACGTGGTGAGCGCAAGCGATGGCGGCGGCCGGCGCGCCGGTGGATGGCTGGCCATATTCCATGTGGATGATCGATCGCCCTTCGGCGCCGAGGCGATGCGCCAGCGCTGAAACAGTCATGGCGTGAAATGGTTCGAGCTGCGCGATTTTGGTAATTGGCATGATGGGGCCGTAAGGCATTGTGGCGGATTTGAAAATGTTAACTGAGCGGTTGACACGCGCGGCGTGGCGGCGGACGTTCTGCGCAAGGCCAGGCGGCATGTATCGCCGGTCAACGATGGAGAGGTCATGCAAATCGATACTTCGGTTCCACCCGGTACTCCGCCTGTGCGTCCATGGATGACGGCGCTGGTGATGACGGCAATCGGGGTTTTGCTGATCGCGGGATTTATTGCAATCGGCGCGGTTTTGCACATTGTGCCGGTTTACGCCGGGCTGTTGCTGTTGTGGTATTGGACATCGGTGGCGCATTCCGATTTGCGTGCGCTGGCCCCCGCAGTCGTCGGGGGTCTGGTCGGTGCCGGGCTCAGTTATTTGCTGCAGACCGGCGCGGCGATGGGCAATGTTGCGATGATCGTGGCTGCGCTCGGCCTGATGATCGTGGTGCTGTTTGTGGTTATTGCCGGGCGCCTGCCGCTGATCTGCAACGCCAGCACAATGCTGTATATCACTGTGTTCAATGCCCCTGCGCTGCAAAAGGCAGAGGATTTCCGCCAGGTGATTGTGGCCACGGTGCTGGGCCTGATCTGGTTTGGTGTGTGCATCGGGTTGCTGGAGAGGCTGGCGCGCCAGCCCGCTGTCGAAGTCAGCGTGGGTATCGCCTGAATTCTTTTTCGATTTTTTTGCGGCACCGGGGAAGATTGCCCGGGCCAGAACGTTGTGCCCAGCGAACATCACGGAACAGGATGCGATCCGCCGTGACGGATTGGGCGCAATCTTCCAGCCCCCGCGCCCGCCCCTCTCCCCGCGACCCCCCGGTATGGGGAGAGGGGCC
>JAYTHT010000210.1:0-37263 GCA_043732365.1 Novosphingobium sp.
TGATCGGCAACCGCTTGTCGCTCCACCACGGCTTGGCGCAACGCGTGTCCAGTGATCTGATTGGTGGCATCGTCAATCGCCGGGCCCATCTGCTGGTCATAGGCCGCGATCATCCCCGGCGTGGCCAGCCTGGTCTGGCCATTCGCCTGGATTTTCGCCAATTCGTCCAGCGCTTGCGGCTGTGAAGCCACGGCGTCACCGCCGTTCAGGCCAGCGTGCAGATCGACCAGGTTGGTCAGTGCTGCCCTGTCCTGCAAGGCGCGGGCGCGTCCGGCAGTGTCATCGGTGATCGCCTGAATGGCAGAGTGCTGAGCTGAAAATTGGTTCAGAGTTGCACTGCCCAAGGCCAACGCGCGTCCAATGGTACTCCCCAACGGCGATGTCCCGGGCCCCAAAAATCGGGCCTTGTACGCTTCGACCGGGTTCAGCGGTGCGATATAGGTTGGCGCGCGCATCATAGCCCGATCCCCGCCTTGAACGGACCATACTGGCTGGCACCACCCAGCGCCGTGCTGAATGCGCCGGATCCCGACGAAGTCAATCCGCTGGCCATCCCCCCGCCCATTCCCCCGCCCATTCCCCCGCCCATCCCACCGCTCATCAAACTGGTGCCCAGATTGACCAGACCACCAACCAACGCGGTCGTGCCCCGATTGTTGGCTGCTGCGGCCTGGCCCAGATCATTTGCGACCGAGATGTCTGATCCCATCAGGTTCTGGTTGCCTTGGGCATAAATGCGCGCCAGATTTTCTTGGCCCAGGATTTGTGTATCCTTCAGTGCATTGGCTGCGGTGCCATAACCGACCGCGTCGCCATTTGCCGCTGCCGTTAGATTCTGTTCGCCGCTGACCGCTGCCATTTGCCGGTACTGCTGCAACGCGGCGTCGCGCATGTTCTGCTGGCCAATCTGGGCCGCGTTACTTTCTGCAGCGGCATTGGCGTCGGCCGCGGCAGCCTGGGCTTTGGCCTGGCCTATCGCGGAGGCCGTACTGATCCCGGTGCCGATGGCTCCAAGTCCTGCGGCGATAGCTGGCGCACACATCACATGATCTCCCGGATAAAACGCCGAAACGCGACAGAGCGCATGACGACAGGCTCATTTTCCACAGTAAATCCCCAGTGTTCGAGCAAGCGAATCGCCTGCCGATTGTCCGAGGACACAAAATTGCGCAGGCGTGCGCCATGGTGATGCATGGCGGTGATCATCGCCGGGCCTTGTTCAATCAGCGCGCGGCCATGGCGGGCGACCAGGCCGCTACCTAAAAACCACGGGACAGCATCGCCGCCTGCAACGCTCTCGACCACGACTCCGAACATTGCATGGGGTTCACCATCAACCAGCGCTGTCCATGTCTGCGCACTGGCAGCCAGGCCGTGGTGGAGGGCCTGGTTGGCGGTGCGACCCATCGCTTCGCATTCGATATGATCGATCGGGCGCAAACGACGCGCCAAGCTGGATACATGGCCATAATGGCCCGGTACCAGGCAGACCGACGACGGGTTCATGCGCGTCATCCGTCGATCACCGGATCGACCGCGACGCCGAGCAGGGTAAAGGGCATCGGCAGTGTCTGATTGATCCACACAGTGCATTCGGTGCGCACCTTGTTGTCCATCGTGACGATATACGTGCCGTCGAACAGCGCATCGGGATCGTCGGTCGGCAAAGGCCTGATGGGAAACAGATCCGCGCTGCCGATCCCGGCATTGATGGGCCCGGTGTCGTGCAAAGTCAGCACCGCCTGCGCCGGGTTCTGCACACGTGCGATGTTTGACCCAGAGCCAGGCACTGTGATCCGCAACGGCAACGTCTCGACATCCACATCATAAGGTAACCCGAACGACACGTTCGATGCGGTGCCAATCGTGACCGGCAGCGTAACCGCGCCATTGGTTACGGTCAGCCCGGTGACGGGCACGCCGTCGACCAACCCAGCCACATTCGTACATCCCTCGAGATGCCACAGGCCTGAAAAGCTTGATTGTGGCGTGGTAAAACTCGCCGACACAGCGCAGTCGAGAAAACAGCATTCGAACGGCGCATCCCACAAATGCGATACCATCCGCTCGACGAGGGTCTGGGTCTGGCCCGCAATCGTCCGCTTGACCGTCAAATAAACCCGGTCCTCACCATTCTCGGTGATCGAACACACCGACTGGACGGTCCCTGCGGTCTCGCACATCGTCCAGCCCCAGACATTCTGTTCCTGTTCCCAGGTAAAGCACAGCAATGCGCCGTCATCGCGCGCCGCCCAGATCAACGACCGGGGTTCCTGGCTGTAACACCACGAAACGATCGTATGGCCCTCGAAGAAGTGCGGCGAAAAGATCGTGATATCGTTCGCGCGCAGTCCGTTGATCGCAAAGTCATAACCCAGGCTGCGGATCGAACAGCCAATCGACGGCACGTAAAAAACGACATTGTCGACCACCAGCGGCGGCAAACGCGCCGAACCGCGACCGACCTGGCGCTGGATCGCTGGCGGAATCGTCCCGTTAAGCGGTCCGCCACCGACAGTGCCGAGGATATCGAACACGCTGTCGCTGGTCAGCGCCAGCAGCGCCCTGGTCGATGTCAACTGGTTCACCGAATTGACCCGCCCAGCCATGATGGCAAAGCTCATGCCGTCATCGGCACGCAAGGGCGTCGAATAGTCCATATTCTCGATCAGCCCGGATTTTGAAGTCCAGATACCGTGCGGTACATTCGTCGATCGTGCCCAAATCGAACGCTGCTGAAACAGCGTTACGGTCGACGGATAATTGCCCGCTGTCGCAAACGGATTGTTGGCCAGCGGCGGCGCCTGATCATACGACGGACCGATATTGTCATCGATAAAGGTCACGCTCGTCGTCGTGCCAATATAGCCATAAAACTGCGTGTTGTTGGCTTTATAGACTTTGTAACGCGTCGCGCCGGAAACCGCTGGCCACGCCAGACTGTTGTAATTACGTTTTAATGTCAGGTCGTTGTACGCGCTCGTAGTCAATGATGCGCGACTTTCCTCGGTGGTATTGTCGTTCACCGCGGTGATGCAATATTTGGCCGTTTCGGGAAAAAAGTTCAGACCATTGTTGGCAGAATCCGTATCGGACACGGTGGCGCTCACACTGCAACTCGCGGGCGCCGCAATCGTCGGCGTGAACTGCACGGTCTGGAACGCCCAACTGGTATTGCTTGCGCGCACCAGCTTGGTGGGCGGATGGCTAAGATGCGCCAGGTAAAGGGTATCAGCGGTCTGTTCGTAATCGATATCGGCCAATTCGACGCCATTGTAGGGCGAACCGACCACACACACGCGAGAAGCTCCCATCGGGTTCAATCCTTCAAACGATTTTGGCCAAGACCACCACCATACGATACGATCGGCACAGCGACCGTTGTGGCAGGGGGCGGGACAGTTGGCACAGGCACAACGATCGGCGGTGACACATTTGCGGTTCCGCCGGTGCAGCCTGAAAAGGCCGGGCAACCGGACGTGTCGGCATTGATCGTCAGCGTGCTCGCATCGATCACTGCCATGACGGTCCAGGTGCGGTAATTCAGCACGGCGCCCATCCCGCCGGCGGCTCCATCGATATAGATCAGGTCGCCGACCGCAAAACCGTGAAACGCGATCGTCAATTGCGCATAGGAGGCATTGGCAATCGCGGTAATCGGCTGTGCAGCTTGGAGAATCCTGCCGCCGAGGGCTGATGGCACCATATAACCCTGGCCCATTTCCAAAATATACGTCTGGGTCAACGAAAATTGGAACGGAATTAACCGGGTTGGCACACTGGCGTTGATCACATTGCCGACCAACCGGGTGCCTGGGCGCTTGGTCACGCCGCCGTATTTCATAACAATCACATTGCGCGCCTGACGCAGCGCCGACTGCCACGTGTCGACGTCAAACCGGCCATAAAGTTCCGGGGCAAGCTCACCCTTGCTGAAATTGACCTGTGGAATGCGCACCGTCACAAATCGCTCCCAATTCCGGCGCGCGCAAAGGCGGCTTCACTTATATAGCTGGCCGGTCGTCTGACCCGCTGGTTGTAATCCTCGGCGATTGCGCGCGCGCGGGCGAGTTCGGCGGCCGCGCCGACTTCGCGGGCAAGGCCGCTGTCCTTGCGGATCGGGATCGCGATGCGCGCTGCCAGTTCCAAGGCAAAAGCCCGCTTCACCAATGGTGGCAGCAATGTCGGATCGGTCAGTGTCGCGACATAGACCAGCGTTGCGCCGCACACATTGGCATAAATCAGGCCACCTTCATGCAGGAACGCCAGCGGAACGCTATCTTGCACCGGGAAAGGGTATGGTCCGCCCTGCGGCAAATGACGGGCATCATCCTGCGCCTGGCGTATCGCCAACGGCCGGGCGCAGTTCGTCGGAACCCTATAGGCATCGGTCCATTCGGCCGGACGGTCATTGGCAGTTTCGGTCAGCGCGGCCCGCGCCACCGCCCAGCTCCAATCCGACCACAATGACACTTCGGCAAGCAAGGGCGCCGCAAAGCGGGTCACTTCGCGCGCTTCGATGGAATTGTCGGCCATGTCGGTGATCGGACCGGCGGCAATTTCGGCCAAGGCCATGTTGCAGATGTCGTCAAGCGTTGCCATGCCGGAATGCCCTTTCGGAAATGCGCGAATGGAGCGACCCGCTTGGGGTTCCACCGCTGGTCATCAGCCGAGACGATGCGGGTTGCCAAACCAGTCGGCACCCCGCATCCCTCTAACACAACGATCATTTTGTAGGCGGAGCCGATGTGCGCCGTGCAGCTGTAGCCACCTCGGGCGGCGGTGTTTCCATGGGAATCCATGCACGCCCAGGAACTTCTTCGCTGGTGAAGATATCGCCTTCCGCAATCAGCCGACACTCATTGCTCAGATAGATCGCTTCACTGGCGCGATAGCTTGGCATCAGATGGCACCGCTGGCGATGTTGGTCTGGCGGCTGGCAACAATCGCTGCGCTGATTGCACCTTGCGTCGCGGTCCCGATAACCGAGTAATACAGGCGCAGATACCGCGCAGGTGCGTTCTGCACGAGGTTTGGAACGCGGAACAGATATCCCGCAGCGAGTGACGCTGCAGCAATCGGCGCACCGGTGTCGACGCTCGTCCAGCTCACGTTGTCGGGCGATGTCTGCACCGACACCTGCAACGAAGTAAGGCCTGCAAAAACCTGGCTTACCGAAACCGACAGGTCGAGCCGGTCACCCCGGCCGATATCGCGGACGAGTGGGTTCGTGGCCGCAAACGGCGTGCCGGTTGCGCCAAGGTCAATGGTGTTGGTGGATGGTGCCGAAACGGTCACCAGCTGCTGGTCGCTGAACACAAGCGTAGTGTCGATGATCATAAAAGAATGTCCTTTTTGAAAGGTGACAGGATCACACGCGCGGCATACGATCCTGTCCACCGCAGCAAATTTGGTTACGAAACCAGTGTCTCGGTGGTCAGCAGCGCGTCGGATTCGCGCACAGGAATGCCGCGCCAGGTCATCACTTCCTCGCCCTGGATTTCCATCGGCGTCAGGCGCACAAAATTGTCGACGCCCGAACGGCTGTTGGTGCCTTCGGCGTCCAGCGCCTCGAGCAGGGTGCGGTTCATATAGATCACGCTGCGACCCGGGCTGATCTGCCCTTCGGCTTCGACGCGATACGCACGGCGGCCCTGCAATTTGTAATAAGCGTGCCGCATTAGCGGGTTGAGTGCGACCGAACCGGCAAGCACACTGGGCACGTCGATATTGCAGACACGCGCGTTGTAACGCCAGTCCTTCACACACAGCCCGACATGCTGGGTGAACTTTTCCTCTTTGACATAAAACGGATTGCCGTTGCCATCGAGCACCCGCTGGCGGCCCATGTCCTCGCGCTGAATGCCGCCAGGGATGTGGTCGGGTACGACAATCGATGTTTGCGCGTCGCCGTGCGTGACAAACCAGATCGAGGTGTTGTTCGAACTTGTCGCGCCGGCGCTGACCACGTTGGGGTTCTGCAACGAATTGAAACGCGGCCCCATGCCGTGGAACTGTTTCCCGTTCACTTTGACATCGGAATACCAGATCGCGCTTTCAATGGTCTGGGCGATGGCTTCGAGAAAGCCCTGGCCTTCGACCAGGCGCAGCTTGGCCGCTTCGGCTGGCTTGAGGTTGAGCAGGCGTTCATCGACGCTCGACAGGCCTTCGACAAAACCGGTGGTGTCTTTGACTTCGGTGTAATTGCCCTTGGATTGCGCAATACCCTGGTACAGCGCGCCCCACGAAACCGAAGGCAGGCCGGTGCGGATCGATGAACGGTGTTCGGTCCCGCTGTTGCAGTTGATGACGTTGGCATCTTTCATGAACGGCGTCAGCTGAGTCAGCGCTTCGACCACATCGCCGATGCCGTCGCTGCTGGATTTCAGAACGTCGATCAGGTTCCAGTACGTGCTGCCAAGAATGGCCATGCTTAGGTCTCCTTAGGGAATTCCCGCAAGACTGCGGGGACGGATGGCGCCGGCAAATGCGGGGGTAGAGGGCGCGATGCGGCCGGCATCGTTCGCTCCTTGGGGCGTCGGTGCGCCCGCCTTGATCAGGCAGGCGCGCCGACGCGTAATTTCAAATCAGCGTTGGGATACCTGAGGCGTGTCAGTGCCCATCGTCGGGATAAAGCCGTTCCCAGACCGGCCGCGTACGGTTGCTGGCGGTCATCGGACGGACAAGTCCGCCATCTTCACCCACCAGTTCGCCCAGACGGCGGAACGCGCGGATCATATCGGGGTGATTGCCAAATCCACTGGCGTTCAGCGCATTGCGAAACGGATGCCCGTCGCCATAACCCAACGCATCGAGTGCCTTTGCGGCAAAGTGCTCGGTCTCACCTCGCCGCGCGCCACCAATTTCGGGGTCAACCAGAAAGGCGTCGTACCATTCCTTTTTCTGGACGGCAGCAGCATCCTCGATCTGGCGCACCAGACTTTCCTGCGTGCGCGCCATGATATCGCGCGCCACCGGCATCAGCTTGTTGGCATCGTCGTTACTCAGCCCCAGATCGCGCAGCACGGGATCGGCGTTCCGCACCAGCGTCGGATCGATCGAAAACCCTTCGAGAGCGAGCGTGTAGCGATCGGGTACGACAGGGGCAAAAGACGGGGTTTGCGATACGTCCACCATCAGCGTCGATGCGGTCGGTGGCAAAACGGTAGGCGCGGGTACGGTCGGCGTGCTGCCAGCGGCCAAAACCGTTGGCTGGTCCTGCACCGGCACAGCGGCGACATTCACCGGTGCGGGGCTAACCGGTATGGGGGAGCTCGTCATAACGGGCAACGTCGCGGGAACGGCTTCGGTCACTTTGGCTTTCCTTGCAATTGAGCGCCTCTGTCAGGCATTGGCCAAGCGTTGTGATCCCGTCGGGATCACTGTGCCGCACGGCCTCGCTTTGGCCGGCGTGCACCATCATCAGCATGTCGAAACCTAGGGCCCGGCGGCCTTCGAGATGGCCCAGATCACGGGTGCCTGCGCTGCTGGCAGAAACGGTTTGCACCAGAATTCCCGAACTTTGGATCGCAACAAACAAAAACCGGCGAAATTCTGGCTGCGTCAGCAGGAACTCGGCATCTTTCGCTTCGAATGTCATGCGCAAACCCCCAAAAATCATCTGCCGGTGCTGACTTCGAAACGCGCTCGTTCGCGAGTTTCGTCGCAGCGTCTCAGGCGGGCGGCAACAACCGCGCCAACAGGCTGTCGCCATTCCCCACGTCTGTCGCGGCAAGCAGTCGCGCTGCATCGGCGCCGGCTTTCATCGCGGGCATCGCCGCCAAAGTCTGGGCCGTGGCCGCTTGCTCGGTACGCGCCTTGCGCAGCGCAGCGACTTCGCGCGCAGGGCGGATCAAACGAGCCGGCGCCCCCGCGCGATAGCCATATTCATCAACGGCCTCGTCAAAGTCGATTTTGTCCAGCGCATCGGGATGAACCGCAGCCAGGTTCCCGACAAAACCGACCACGCGCTCAATCTGGCCGAGCCCGACCATCCGCTGCATCTGCTGCAGGATCGACACGAATTCGACATTGAGCTGTTTGTCCGACAGTGCGGCCGGAACCGGCGGTAGAAACCCGCCCCGGCGCAAAATGCCAAATGCGCGCTCGATTGCAACTTGCAGCTTTTCATTGGCGACACGCTCGATCACGGGGCCCAACTGGGTCAGCTTTTCCTCATTGCGTGCGGCGATTTCCTCGACCGTGCGCGGCTGGATCCCGGCCATATTGGTGATCGCGTTGAACAGATCGGCAAACGCCAGGGAATCAATCTGTTGCCGGCACTTGTCCATTTCCTGGCCGATTGCGGCGACCGCCTGATACGGCATCTGATACGGGATAAATATCTGATCGCGGTCAACGCCGGTCGCAACCACCACGCGCCCCGGTTCCCCGGTCAGGCGCACATTGGGCGGCGCGATTTTTTCGGGTTTGACCATCTGGTCGATCGCTTCATTTCGGCGCTTGGCCTGCATCTGCAATTCGCGCAAACTGGGCAACGCCTCCATGCCTGGCGAAACACCATACGTATCGCCGCCGACAACGTCCCAGCGCGGCGCCCAGAACGGTTGTTCGCTATACCCTGACAGGCGCAGCAAAGTGTCCGACCGATCGCACGGATCCCAATAAATCGATCGCCACGGCTTGGCGCCAAACTTCATCGGATCGTAATTCGGATCGGGCTCGATCGCGTGATAAATCTCGATCGGCAGTTCGTACTGGCTGCGATCGTACAGCCCGCGGATAACCGGAGAACAGGCATCGCCAAACGTCTCGATCGCCTGCTTCACACTCATCGGGCACACCCGGTACAGTGTGTCGGGGACCAGCGCGTCGGACAGCCCGATCCAGTATTCGCCAAAAGTCAGCGCGTGGCACACGGCGCCTGCGACTGGATGCTCGACCATCACGCACGCTTCGGTGCCGAACAGCCCCATCTCGCCATAGCCCGATTTGGCCGCAGCATAAAAATTGATCGACCCGAAAAAGGCATACAGTCGCCGTTCCACATCCGACAGCCAGGCGCGCACGCCATTGGCCTCCATCATCGCTGCATCGGCCAGGTTCAGCGTGAACCAGGGCCGCGATGCGCTCGACAGCCCGCTGGTCATGCCATTGGTCAACGTGCGAAACGCCTCGATCCCATGCGGATCGAACAGTGTCTTGTTCCACATCCGGCGGCGTCCACCGTTCTGGTCTTTACTGCCGCGCAGAAACCGCGATCGCGCCGGCTGCGCAAACCGCGCAATCTGCTCGGTCTCTGACTCGTAATCGGTGCGTACGGATTTCATCAGCGCCAGCCGCGCTTCGCAGTGGCTGCGGATATCTGCGTTTGCGGTCATTCGATTGCGCTCCTCAACCCAGCGTGGGCTTGGCGACGCTCGGTGATCCGAGCACGCCTTGTGGCCCTGTGACCATGCCGGCCAGAACGGTTCGTTGCCAAGCTTCGGGATCAACGGGTCCTGCAGGCGCACCCTGATCGGGCAATTGTACTGGTTGTCGAACCGGAATTGTCGGGATCGTCGGGGTGCTGCACATCGTCGCCTCCTGTGGTTGACGATTTCTGCCTAGACGCGTGGCGAACCGGTTTGGATCGCGACACGGCCGATTTTTCGACTTTGCGAAACGAAGTTTCGGGTCAGCCACTCAGTCCAGCTCGGTATATCGATCGTCGTCACGCATCGCCGCTACCCGATCGGGATCGAGCCAGTTCGGCACGCTGCGCGGCAACACAACCTCGGCAAAAGTACAGGCAAGTGCATCGGCCCAGTCGGGGCTGGGCAGGCCACGCCGCTTCATATCGACTTTGCGTTCCAGGCGCACCCGCGTGTCATCGGCCGCAAAACCATACGTCGGCCCGGCCAGATCATCGCGCAATCTCGGCACGTCCGGAATGGCCCCGCGCCGCAACCAGGCGCGCATCCGCGTCCAGATTTCGGCCCGCTTGTTCGCGGTGTGCACCGCAATTCCGGGCTCCAGCTCGGCATCGCGGCCCTGACCGCCAAACCAGACTTCGATTACTGGCACGTCGCCGACCAGTTGGCGCAACCGGTCAACAATGGCGGCGCCGATATTGCCGGCATCGACCATGATCGCATCGGGTTGCCAGCGTTGCGCGGCGACCGCGATGTCCCCTGCCAATTGCATCGCATCGGTGGCGCGCCACGACTGCCAGGCCCGCGATCGCGCGTCATTGCCGCAACGGATCGCCAACACACTTTCATCATCGCCATACCGGGCGCAATCGACGCCAAACACGACCGGCTCGCCGCCTGCCATGACCGGAATGGCGCGCGTCAAGGCTCCTTCAATATCCCGCTGGCCAATGAATTGCATATCGCTGGACGACGGAAACTGACCGCGTACGCGCACCCGGGCGACATTCGAATCCTCGCCAAATGTGCGCACCAGCTCATCGAGATAGGCCTTATTGGTGCCCTCGACATCGCGCGCATCGATCTGCGCCGTGTGCCACAGCGCACGATGGCGACCAAAACATTCGCGAAACGCACCGCTGGCATGCGTTGGATTACCAAATGCCAGCCAGATAATTTCAGTATCGGCATCGGTCAGCGCGCCCAGCGCAACTTCCCACACTTTGTCGGCAATGCCGGACGCCTCATCGAACACGAGCATGATCCGCTTGCCCTGGTTATGCAGCCCGGCAAACGCCTCGGTGTTGTTCTCGCTCCAGGTTACAAGATCGCAACGCCATGATTTTTCGCGCCCCGCCATCGTCGAATTCATAGCCGTCGCGCTTTGGCGAAACCACGCCGATGTCAGCGACAGCCGTGACCATTTGCCCAATTCAGGCGCCGTTTTGGTGCGCAACTGCGCCTCGGTGTTGGCGGTTATAATCACCCGGGTATCGGGGCACGTGTCGAGCGCCCACTTGGTCAACATCGCGATCAGCGCCGACTTGCCAATCCCGTGGCCCGACGCGCGGGCGATCCGCAACGGCTGAAACCGCCGCGCCGGATCGGATAAATGCTCGTGGATTTCCGCCATGACCGCTTGCTGCCAGTCGCGTGGCCCGGTCATGCCCGCCAAATCGCTTTCGCCCCACGCAAACGCATAATGGGCATACCCCAGTGGATCGGCCGTAAACGCGCCAATGTCATCTGCCAGCGTCAGCACCGGATCGGTCGCGGCACTATCCATCTGCGGGCGTAGTTTTTGGGTCCGTTGCGCCATCGGTTTTGCCAGCTTTCCCATGTGTTGCATCGCGGTGTCGATGCACGCGCAGACGGGCACGTTGGATCGCGGCTACCGCATCTCCAGCGCTCGAAAATTCAAAATCCTGGCGCGGTTTTCCCCACGCGCGATCAAGCACGGCATTGGCCGCACTGACGCGAGCGGTAGCGGGCGCATCGCTATTGCCCATGATCGCAACCAGCGTCGCCAGCGCATCGCCGGTATGCGCACGCGCCATCGCCGCATCGCCGCGACCTTGACTTGGTAAAGGTCGCGGCGTCGGTGGCAGAGCTGCGGTTTTGCACGGTCGCGGTGTGGCAGCAGCTGTGGTCGGAGCACGCTTGGGCGCGACTGCGGGTTTACCCGCCGGTTCAGCGCGCGGCATAAGGCTTGCGATCACTTGGCAAACCCATGGCGGATGCGGACCGCGCGCCGCGCCGCACCAACGGCCGGTCAGCATGCATCGACGGATGGCGTGCAGTCCGCTTGCCGGTCGCCACGATTTCGACCAGACGAAACCGCTGAAACCGGCTAACCCGGATCAGGCCCCGGCTTTCCAGTTTGCGCACCAATTTTGGCCCCATAGAGCTTGAATTGAACCCGGCTGCGACCTCGATATCGATATTGACCGGGCAGGGACGCCCGGTTTCGGCGGCGTGGTTGATCAATTGATAGGCGATCCGTTCCGCCGTGCCGAGTTCATCGGCATGGACGTGGGGCGGCATGGGCAGGATGACTTGGCCGCATGCGGCTTCGTCGTCCCAGAACGCGTCGAGACAATCGCTTGCCTGCTTCATGGGGGCCTGTTTCATAAACGGTGCAATCTCCCAAATGTGGCGCTTGGTCTGGTAAGGGGGCAAAAGGCGGTGGGGCGCCACGATGACACACCCACCGCCAGGGTTTGCAAACGCCGCTGGGGGACGCGCTCGTTCGCATATGCAGCCGGGCCGGCGATCGATTTGCCAGCGTCGCCACCGTCACTCACCAGGGGGCGCCTTGTGGGGAAGGGGGCGACTCGGTGGTCTGGACTGCATGAGAACGAGCTATCGCATAATCTGATTATCCGATATATAAATCGATACGAAAATGGATACAATTCGCTTTTCAGATTAACCTTAATCTGATAATGCAATGAAACACATTTCCAACAGGGGCCGCTCAATGCGCGCTTTCGATGCCATTCTCGTGCGCCAGGCTATGAAGGCGCGCTCAATCAGCCAGTCCGATCTGGCCCATGCGCTTGGCTTTACCAGCCAATCTGCGGTGTCTGCGCTGCTCGCAGGAAAGCGCCGTGTCACAGTCGATGAAGCTGCGGCGATTTATGATTTGCTCGGGCTGGGCGGGTCTGTGCAGGCCACACCGTCGTCAGCCTTTACATTTTCGTCGTTTGAACCGGCTTCTGCGCGTCTTCGCGAATCCGTTATTGCTGATGACGCGCGCGATTACGGCATTGTTCCGGTCATCGGCATCGCCGGTGCAGGGCGCTGGCGCGAAGCGGTCGAAGTGCCGCTGGGGCATATGCCCGTCCCTGGCCGCATGGCCGGGCGTGGCGTATTCGGCATAGAAGTCAACGGCGATTCGATGGATCAATTGATTGAAGACGGCGGCTTGATCCTGGTCGATCCGGGTCAAAAAGAATTGTTCCCCGGCGGCGTTTATCTGATTGCCAACAGCGGCGGCGAAGCGACGGTCAAACGGTACCGCCGCGAACCCGCTCGTTTCGAACCCTGTTCCAGCAATCCGATGCACCAGTCCTTCTTGATCAGCGACGATGATTTTTCGGTTCTTGGCAAAGTCGTGTGGAAAAGCGCACCAGTTGCCTGACTGCGATCGAGCCCAAACAGACGCGATTGAAATAATCTGAATTTCGGATATTTCTTGTGGTGATTTGCTACAAGAGAGATATCAGATCCATGCTGCCCCCATTGTTGTCCTATCCTTGCCGCAATTGGCATCAGTCATCGCCCGCACGCGCTTTGCTTGACCAACTGGCCCCGACTGATCTGCGCCTGGCTTTGGCTCGCGGCTGCCCTGGCCCTGATGGCCTCGTCTGGTACCCTGCCGGCCAATTTGGTGCTGCGACCTTCGAAGCGCTGGGGGTATTGCGTGAAACGGCGATAGGCCCGGCATTTGCGATGGCCCGCGACGATTACGCCCGCGCCGCCGCGCTGGCCGTGGCGCAACGCGCGCCCAGCGTGGTAGGCGCGATCGCAGCGCGTTTCGGTGATCCGGATCGGTGGCTTGGCTATGACGTGATCGATGCGACCCGTCGTTTCCGCGCAAATTACCAGTAATTTACGCGGTCAAAGGAGTGATTTAAGTGGTCAAAGGAGCGATTTACACGATCAATGCATTGATTTACCGGATCAAAGGAAAGTCCGCGCCAGACCGATAATGCCCATCAGAACCAGCGCCCCCCCGATGCGCCTGCGCCAGTTCCGCGCCCGGTGTGTCGCGCCCCGCCGACGTGGTTTTGGCCTGATCAGTTTGCCAGGGCCCCGTCCATTGAATGTCAGTGTGCCGCAGATAATCAGGATGCCGCTGATCACCGCGACGATGATTGGACCAACGCTCGTCGGATCGGATATAGGATGCGGTGCGCAAAGTGGAGAGACCGGCGCGTGGACGCGTGCGCTGACATGACCGCATTCGTCGTCAACACGCGCTAGTGGCGCACGTTCGATCACCTGGCCCGCCATATCACGCTGTACGATGTGAACCGCTGGCTGGGTCGCGCCAGCCAATGGGGTGCCATCTGAGACCGCTCTATCCGGGCTTGGTGGCGCAGTCGCGGTTTGGGTTTCCACAGGACTTTGCATCGCTCGGCGGTCTCATTTGGGCAAGGCGGGGAATGAAGACGCATCTTGATGAAGCGGCCGATAGCACGCAATCGCGCTGTGCAAGTGCACAATGTCCAACTGGGACGAGTCAACCCGGGAAGGGGGTGAACCGGGACGGGTCGAGTTGGGATCATCATGCCGGGCGATGTTAACCTTGCGCAATGCTATCCGCCCGCAGCGAACTGGCATTTGTCACGCGTCTGGCGTAGCTACCGGCGGTCATGTCCGAAACGAACCCGCCCCCCCCGACTCACAGCCCGACGGGCCAGCCCCAAACCAGCGAGCCGATCCAGCCTCCCGGCACATTTATGCGCAACCGCGCAGACCCATGGACGCCGGGTCAGCGCCGCGCGGGGTTGGTTGCCCTCGCGCTGTTCGCTTTGCTCGGGTTGTGGACGCTGCGGGTGTTCCTCCCGGCGATTGGCTGGGCGCTGATCCTGGCAATCTCGCTGTGGCCTTGGCGCAATCGGGCAGTGGCATTCTGGCCCGCCGGCGCTGGTTTTACCTGGCCCGCGCTATTCACGCTGACCGTGGCGCTGTTCTTCGTGATACCATTGCTGATGGTGGCGCAAGCGGTCGCGCTGGACGGACGGTTTGCTTTGCAATGGGTCATCGATGTCCGCTCCCACGGCCTGCCTGCGCCCGATTTTGTCGCGCATCTGCCCGCTGGCCCGGCAATTGCGGCCTGGTGGCAGGCGCATCTGGCCACGCCGCAGGCTTTCGGCAATTTGCACCTGCCCGGCGAGACCGGCAGATCCCCGTTTGGAGAAGGGCAGCACCTGATCGGTCTGGTACTGCATCGGCTCGTGATTGCGGTATTCCTGTTGCTGATACTGTTCTTCCTGCTGCGCGATGGCGAACGCGTCGGGGACAGCTTGTGCACGGGGTGTGAACGCTTGTTCGGCCGGGCCGGGGTCAATGTCGCGATGCAGGCGCTGCGCGCGGTGCGCGGTACAGTCAACGGGCTCGTCGTCGTCGGGTTTGGAGAGGGTGTTTTGCTTGGTCTGGTCTACGGCCTGTGCGGCGCGCCCCACGCCGCGCTGCTTGGACTGCTCACCGGCTTGCTCTCGGTTATTCCGCTCGGCTCCGTCATCGCTGCGGCGGTTGCAGCAGGCTTGCTCGCCGCTGCAGGACATATGGCTGCGGCCGTCGTGGTCGCAGTCGTTGCGGCCGTGGTGATTTTCATAGCCGACCACTTTGTGCGGCCGGTAATGATCGGCGATGCTACTAAATTGCCCTTCCTGGTCGTCCTGCTGGGCATCCTCGGCGGCATAGAGGCGTGGGGGCTGATCGGGCTGGTCGTCGGGCCGGCGCTGATGGCAGTGCTGATGCTGTTGTGGCGCGAATGGATCGGATCCCAAAAGGGCCCGCTCAATCCTCCTGCCGCGTAAGCGACGGACTTTACGGGCAACCTTCCGCGTAAGCGGTGATTTTAAAGGGGGCGGAGCCCGGACACGAAAATATGCGCGGCGTGCCGGGCCTGCCGTTCGATCTCGGTCGCGTCCGGCGCGGGCAAAAGTCCGACCGAAAAACGCAAGTGCTGATCACCGCGCAACATGCCCAGAAACTGGCTTGCCGCCAGCACCGTGTCATCGCACGCGATCTGCCCGGCAACTTGAAAGCGCTCGAGCGTGGCGCGCAATTCTTCAACCACAGCATTAGGCCCAGACCGGAAAAATGCCTGCCCCAATTCGGGGAAGCGCATGCCTTCGCTCTGGATCAAGCGATGCACATCGAGTGAAACGGTTTCATAGATCTTGGTCAAAAAGGCCGCGCCAAACGCGGTAAGCAGCGATTCGAGGTCATCTTCATCACTACTGCGCAAATCACGCAAAGGCGCCAGAACTCGCTCGCACAACCAACGCATGACCGATTCAAACAAATGTTCTTTCGACGGGAAGTATTTGTAAAGTGTGGCTTTTGATCCACCGACCCGCTTGGCAATTGTCGACATCGAACTTGCGCTATACCCCTCTTGCGCAAACACTTCTGCCGCGACGGCGATGATGTGATCGCGCCTCTCATCGGGGTTGGAGCGGAACAATCTACACTTAGTGACCATTGTGTACAGATAGGAGTTGACAGCCACGGGTCAAGCATGTGATTTCGCTAGTGACCGATCCGTACAGATCCCGAGCGGAGCCCTGATGAATTTCGATACCTCATCTTTGCCAACTCGCGCACGTCAAGCTGCGCCTGTCATTTTATTATCTTTTTTGCTCGGCGCCTGCGCGGTGCCACCGCCCATGGGCAAAACGCCGGTTTTGCGCGACGCCAATTCAATCGCATCGGACAGCCTCAACGGGATCTCAGTGACTGAACCTGCCGACGCGATCTGGCCCCATGAAAGCTGGTGGCGCGACTATGACGATGCGCAACTGACGTCTCTGATCGAAGAAGCAATCAGGGGATCACCGACACTCGCACAAGCGCAGGCACGACTGCGCATTGCGCAGGGCTACGCCCGCACTGCCGGTGCCACATTGTTGCCCGTGGCTTCGGCCTCTGGCAATGCGGGCGGGATCAAGCAAAGCTACAATGAAGGGATCCCTGCGGATTTTGTGCCAAAGGGCTGGCACAGCAATGGCTCGGCGCTGTTGAATGCTGGCTTTGATCTTGACTTGTTCGGCCGCAACCACGCGACTTTGCGTGCAGCGACATCCGAGCGCATCGCCACCGAAATTGAGGCACGCGCCGCACGGCTGGCGATCGCGACAGAGGTGGCCAGCGCTTATGCCGATCTTGGGCGCTATGCCGCGTTGCGCGATGTCGCTGCCGCTGCGCTGACCGTGCGCAAGGAAACCGCTGCACTGGTCGCCAAACGCGTGATCAACGGGCTCGATACGCTGGCCGAACAACGCCAGGCAGAGGCCGACGTACCAGTAGCCCAATCCGATCTCGCCGCCGCCGAGCTGGTGTTGGCGCTCTCCCGCAATCGGCTGGCCGCGCTGCTTGGCGCTGGACCTGATCGCGGCGCAAACATCACCCCGCCAGCGCCAGGGCAGTTTGCTCTGATCCCCCTGCCGCCGCGCCTCGCGCTCGATCTGGTTGGGCGCCGCGCCGACATCGCCGCTGCGCGCGCGCGGGCCGTGGCCGCCACAGCGCGGGTCGGGGCTGCACGGGCCGCATACTTTCCCGATATCAATCTTATGGCGTTTATTGGCGCGCAATCGCTCGGCCTCGCCAATCTGACCGCAGTCGGGTCCGAAGTGGGCCAAGGCCAGGCCGCAATCAGCTTGCCGCTATTTTCCGGCGGAGCACTCGCCGGCAATTATAACGCCGCGCGCGGTGCTTATGATCAAGCGGTCGCGCAATACGACGACACACTCGTTCAGGCAGTGCGTCAAGTTGCCGATGCCGCCGCCAGGCAACGGGCGCTGGCGATCCAACTGGCCTCCGCACAAGAGGCTGTCACGCGCAGTCAACAAGCATGGGATCTGGCCAAACGCCGCTATTCCGGCGGCCTGTCACCCTACCTCTCCGTGTTGTCCGCCGAAGAGGCGCTGCTGCGCAACCGTCAATTGCTGGCCGATTGCCAGGGCCGCGTGCTGGCGGTGCGGGTCGATCTGATCCGCGCGCTAGGCGGCGGCTTTCAGGCCTGATCCCGACATTCCCCCGTTCCTTCAGTGCATGAGACCCCCATGGCCGACACCGACGCCACCAATCCGCAAAACGCTGCTGTCAGCGATACCCCAGCGCAAGAACCTGTCGCCCAAAACAACACGCGTCGGCGCGCGTTTATCGTGCTCGCCCTCGTGCTGGTGGTCATCGCAATCGTCTTTTTCGCTTATCAATGGATCGAAGGCGGACGCTACGTTGAAACCGATGACGCTTATGTCAACGCCGAAGTCGCTGCCGTTACCCCGCTCACTGGCGGCGCCGTTGTCCAAGTGTTTGTCACCAACACGCAATCGGTAAAACAGGGTGACGTGCTGGTTGTCATCGATCCGACCGACGCGCGCATCGCGCTTGCCGCCGCGCAAGCCGAATACGCCAGCGCCGTGCGCAAAGTAAACCAGACCATCGCGACCGGCAGCGCGCTTGGCGCCCAAATTGGCGAACGCGACGCCGATATCGGCAAAATGAAAGCGCAAATGTCGATCGCCGAGGCAGATCTCGCCCGCGCGCATCTCGACCTGACCCGGCGAGAGGCGCTGGCCACCGACGGCGGTGTCTCCGGCGAAGAACTGTCGAGCGCCAGAAATGCCTTTGCCACAGCGCAGGGCAACCTCGCTGCTGCGCGCGCTGGCCTGGCGCAGGCCCAAGCCGCGCGCGGGGCCGCCAAAGGCCAGGATGCCGCCAACAATGCGCTGATCGTCGGCACCACCACGCAAACCAATCCCGAAGTGCTCGCCGCCAAAGCCAAAATGGATCAGGCGCGCATCGACCTTGATCGCACTATCGTGCGTGCACCGGTCGCCGGGGTCATCACGCAGCGCGCGGTCCAGATCGGCCAGCGCGTACCCGCCGGCACGACGCTGATGACTGTGGTTCCGGTGACGCAAGCTTATGTCGACGCCAATTACAAAGAAGGCCAGTTGCGCATGGTGCGCCCGGGCCAACCGGTCGAACTGACCGCGGACATTTACGGCGGAAAAGTCGTCTATCATGGTCATGTCGTGGGCTTTTCGGGCGGCACTGGCTCGGCGCTGGCGGTCATTCCGGCCCAGAACGCCACCGGCAACTGGATCAAAGTGGTTCAGCGTCTGCCGGTGCGGATTGCGCTCGATCGGCATGAACTGGCCGATCACCCGTTGCGGCTCGGCCTGTCCGTCGTCGCCACGATCGACACCCGCGCAAACTGAAGGGGAACGCATCGTGGCCGGACCCGCACCCGCTTTTGCTCCGCCAACGGCAGAACCGCTGACCGGCGCGCGCATGATGTTTGCCGCATTTGCGCTCGCCCTTTCTAATTTCGTCGTTGTCCTCGATATCACGATCGCCAATGTCTCGTTGCCGCACATCTCGGGCAATCTGGCGGTCGCCCCGTCCCAGGGCACGTGGGTGATCACCTCTTACGCCGCGGCAGAGGCGATCTGTGTGCCGCTGACCGGCTGGCTCGCGTCACAGTTCGGCGCCGTACGTGTGTTCATCGTGGCGCTGCTCGGGTTTGGCCTGTTTTCGATGCTATGCGGGCTATCACAAAGCCTGCCTGCGCTGATCGCGTTTCGGGTCATGCAGGGTCTGTTTGGCGGCCCGATCATGCCGATGTCGCAAACGCTGCTGTTACGGATATTCCCCCCGAAAAAGGCTTCGGTCGCGCTCGGCTTATGGTCGATGACCACAGTCTGCGCGCCAATCGCCGGCCCGATCCTGGGCGGTCTGATTTCTGACGACTGGAGTTGGCATTGGATTTTTTTCATCAATCTGCCAATTATCATCCTGTGCGCGGCCGTAACGCGCGCGCTCACCACCCGGTATGAAACCCTGACGGTAAAGGCCCCGATCGATTACGTCGGACTGGGCCTGCTCGTGGTCTGGGTCGGCTCCTTGCAGATCATGCTCGACAAAGGGGGAGAGGAAGACTGGTTTTCCAGCTCCTTCATCATCATTTTGGCGATCGTTGCGGCAATCGGTTTCGTCGCGTTCCTGATCTGGGAATTGACCGAGCGCTATCCGATCGTCGACCTCAATGTATTTCGCCATCGCGGCTTTACTGTCGCGCTGGTCACGCAATGTTTGTCGTATGGCGCATTCTTTGCGATGGTCGTGTTGATCCCGTTGTTTCTGCAAACCAACCTTAATTATACCGCGACCGTCGCAGGCCAGGCGATGGGCTTCATGGGCATACTGGGAGTGGTTATGTCGCCGGTCGTCGCCAAACTGACCACCAAATTCGACGTGCGTCTGTTGATTAGCTTTGGCGTGGCGTGGATGGCCTGCATGGCGTTTTTGCGCACTGATACAATCACCGGGATTGATTTCTTTCACATCACGCAGCCGCTGTTTCTGCAGGGTTTTGGCATGCCGTTCTTCTTTGTTGGCACCACTGCGCTGGCGATGGGTTCGGTCCTGCCCCGCGAAACCGCATCGGCCGCCGGGCTGCAGAATTTTGCACGCACGCTTTCGGCCGCCTTCGCTACGTCGATTTCCAACACCGTATGGGATCATGACACGAAACATGCGCACGCCGAATTGTCCGGCCTGATCCATCCGCCTGCCGCGTTAATGCAACAGGGCATGGTGGGCCGTATGATGCTGGATCGGCTGGTCAATACAGAGGCAGTGACGCTGGCAACCAATGCCGTGTTTATGGACTGCGTGGTCGTCCTCGTTTTCGCTGCGTGTTTCGTCTGGTTGGCACCAAAGCTAAAACCGCGCTCGGTGTAAAGTTGTGACAGGTGCGGGGGGGCTCAGGGTTTTCCCGCCCCGCCAGACGCGCCATAGACTGCGCCGGTCGTAAAACTGGAAGATTCTTCGGCCAACAGGACATAAATCCCCGCCAGTTCGCCCGGCTGGCCGGGCCGACCAAGCGGAGTCTGCCCACCAAAGGCGATCAGCTTTGCCATCGACGCACCGCCGGACACTTGCAATGGTGTCCAGATTGGTCCTGGCGCCACGCCGCACACGCGGATCCCGCGGGGCGCCAGTTGCTTGGCCAAGCCCCGCACATAATTGGATGTGGCGGCTTTGGTCATCGCATAATGGTATATATCGGGTGTCGGATCCTCGGCCTGTTCAGACGTGGAGCCAATAATCACCGACCCCGGCCGCATATACGGCACAGCCGCGCGGATCAGCCAGAACGGCGCATAGATGTTGGTTTTCATTGTCGCGTCGAATTCTTCGGTCGTCAGATCCAGGATCGAATCCACGCTCTGCTGACGCCCGGCATTACTGACCAGGATATCAATCCCGCCCAGCGCAGCGACGGTTTGTTCGATCAGGCTGGTGCAAACTGTTTCATCGCGCAGATCCCCTGGGATGCCCACGCCGCGCGCACCGGCTTCATGGATCAGGCGCAGCACGCCATCCGCATCGCTTTGTTCGTCCGGCAAATAGCTGATCACAACGTCGGCGCCTTCGCGCGCAAAGGCAATTGCCGCCGCCGCGCCCATGCCACTGTCACCACCGGTGATCAGCGCCCGCCGCCCGCTCAACCGGCCAGACCCGCGATAGCTGGCTTCGCCATGATCGGGTCTGGGATCCATCTGCGCAGCAAGGCCTGGCCACGGCTGGTGTTGTTCGGCAAATGGCGGCGCAGGAAATTTGTGCCGTGGATCATCCAACGCAACAGTTGTATCCGTCGGGGTCTGGTTCGAGGGGGCAGTGCTCATCGCGAAAACTCCTTTGTCCGTGGACAATCTTGGCTATGCCGACATCTGCGCGCGGAACGACCGCCTTGTGCTATCTAGCAAAAGCAACGGCCAGACGTCCTGTTCCGTGTGGCCGTCTTTTCTACCTTTGGAGAAGACTACAAGGGGTGCCGTGGTCGACCAGGCCTTTGATCTTGTTGCCAATACGCACTGCCGCCTCCTGCTCCTGGGCAGTTTTCCGGGGGTTTGGTCTTTGCGCGACCGGCAATATTACGCCAATCCGCGCAACCAGTTCTGGCAACTGCTGTCACCCGTGATCGGGATCGATCTGGTGCCGCTTGGCTATGCCGACCGGCTGGCTACGGTTTTGGCACATGGTATAGGATTGTGGGATGTCGTCGCCACCGCGCGACGCGTAGGCAGCCTCGATTCTGCTTTGCGCGATGTCGCCCCGCGCGCTCTGCACTCAGCCGCAGCAGGCTTGCCGGATTTGCGCGCCACGGCGTTCAACGGCGCGACCGCGTTCAAAATCGGCCAGCGTCAGATGGCAAAATGCCCAAAGGTAAAATGCCTGCTGCTACCATCCAGCAGCCCGGCACACACGATCGGCCTTGCTGCCAAGGCCGAACAGTGGCGCCATCTTGCCAGCTATCTGGCGCATTAGTCGTAGTCGCCGGATAGCCCGAGCGCGCCGTCTTCATCATCATCGTTGCGTTCATCGCGAAACGCACCCATGTCGATCCGGCCCGACCGCACCATGTCCTGCATATGGTCGACCAGATCCTGCACATCGTCATCCGGATCGCCCGATGACACTTTGGTGCTGTCTTCCAACCCAAAATTGTCAGAACTACGGCTCGATGCGCCAGTCGCTACGGTCTGCGCCTGTGCATCTTCGTCTTCCTGCGGCATATTCATCGTTTCAGGTGGCAGAACCGCCTCAGGTTCGATCGGCCGATCCGGCGATGGCTCATCACCAAGCGGAGGCAGGGGGACTTCGGGCTGCTGGGGGGGTTCAGGTGAGGTAGCCATGGGTAATTTCTCCGGTGCGACACGCGGTGCGCGGGCATATCTGAGAAAGCGCTGACCCGCAGGTCTGTTCCGCTTTCGTGCGTCCAGCTGCGTGATTACTTCGGCTCAACCGATCTCGAGCTCGACGAAGGATCATTTCTGCCCCGGCGTTGTTACTATGACACCACCAAACGATGGAGATATATCATGGCTTTGGATACATATTCCGCCACGCATGATGGCCTTGAAACACGCGAAACCGGTGACACCATCTCATCGCGCAAAGTCGAAGGCACCGCAGTCTACGACCGCGCCGAACAACGGCTTGGCAGCATCGAAAGCTTCATGGTCAACAAACTTTCGGGACAGGTCGAATATGCCGTGCTGCAATTCGGCGGCCTGTTCGGAATAGGCAGCGACTATTATCCGATTCCCTGGAATCAGCTGCGCTATTCGCGAAACCTCGGCGGGTATGTCGTCGATCTTGACCGCAGCATCCTGGAAAAAGCACCGCGCTATGCCCAGGCCGAAGATCGTGCTTTCGACAGCAGTTACGGCCGCGAAATCAATGACTACTATGGCACGTTCATGCCGCTCTGACGGTATTTGAGCCGGGGCGGCCCGCGGGTCGCCCCGATCTTACCGCCGGTCGATAAAGCCCATGAACCGCGACCGCGTCGTCCGCCGCACACGGCTGCGAATAATTTCGACGAGTTCTACCGCATCATAGGGCTTGACCGCCAGGATTCCCATTTCGGCGATTTTGGCGGGAATGCGCTCCGGCGATCCAGTGGCAAACACCACCAACGGCATTCGCGTAAAAATCTGCTGGGCTAGCTCCGCCATCTGCCAGCCATCGTCGCCATCGGCCAGCCGCACATCCAGAATGATTACCCCCGGTGAATACCCGGTCAATTCGGCCAAAGCCTCGGTCGCTGTGGCGCAACACCTGACTTCGCTGGCTCCACCGTCCAGCAAGGTGCTGGATAGAAGATCGGACTGGAATACGTCATCTTCGACGATCAGCACGCTGCCCAGGCCAGATATTTGTCGCGACATGGGTTTCTTGCACTCGGTGCCGGAGGATCGACAATCCGCCGCGCGGACGCCTTTGGTCACTTCAAACGGAACGATCGGCCCTCGCCAGTGTTCCATATTTTTGCATTGTTCCATATTTGCCAAATGGGCTCAAGCGACGTGTAGTGGTGGCCCAGCTTTCGCACGCAACATCAATTGGATCGTTCATAAACCAACAACCCGCCCGATGCGCAGTTTGTGCATCGGGCGCGCCATGACTATGACGGTTGTTGTCAGCTCAAACCGATCCTTCCGCGTAATGGCCTGCCTCATCGGGTTGGATCAATGTGCCGGTAAACAAGTGATACAGGCCGGTAACGGTCATGTCGACTTGCCAGACATGGGCATCGGCAATGTCAAACCGCATCAGCCGGATTGACGGACTATCCTTGCCGCCTTGGAACCACGCCCCAACTTTGTCCGACCACAATTTTTCAAACACCGCGCGATCGGTTTCCTCGGACAAGGTGCCCGTGACCGCGGCAAACAGCTTGTGTCCTTTAGCTGACACATCGAATTTGGCCGGGCCGCCCGGAGCCAAAGCGTTGTCCCGGTTCATGAAAAACCAGATTTTTTGATGCGCATCGACATCCAGCATGGCCCGCATCGGCTGGCCGTCAGCCGTGGCCTGGTTCAGCCGAACCATGACATAGGGGCTGTCGGCCAGCTCTTTCCAGAACGCTTTGCGGATTTCGGGGTCCATGGTCAGTCCTTTCATGCGCAGCCAAGCGCTGCATTTGAAATGATCGCGGGTAAACCGCATGCTGGGCCGTCAATGGCTGAGAACCATCACTTGTTCCCCCGCGCACGCAACGCGATGGCCCGATGGGCATTATTGGGGGCGGGGCAGGGAACCGTGCCCGCATCGGCGCGTTTGATCGGAGGCAACACCTTGCGCGCAACCCGGGCGCGGTCCTCGATAATGCCCCAAACTCCAAAAGGAACCCGTGATGGTAACGCAAACCAAAGAGGCGGCCCCGACTTTTACGTCCACCACAACACTGCGGGCGCAGGCGCGCAAACATATCGAGAAAGGTCCGGTTACCATTTCCTACCCGGCGGATCGGGACGTCATTGTTGAACAGCTTAACAAATCGCTCGCCACCGAATGGGTGTGCGTGCTGCGCTACATGCGCCATTATTACACGATCACCGGTGTCGTTTCCGAACCGATCAAGGCGCATTTCCTGGAACACGCGCGCGAAGAACAGGGCCATGCGGGCAAGATCGCCGAACGGATCGTGCAACTGGGCGGCCAACCTGATCTCGACCCTGCAACGCTGGCCCAACGCTCGCACGCCGAATACCAGACAGGCACATCGATCAAGGACATGATCCGCGAAAACCTGATCGCCGAACGCATCGCCGTCGAGTCATACCGCGAATTTATCCAGTTCCTGGGTGATCGCGATCCGACGACGCGCACCATGCTCGAAGGCATTCTGGCGCAAGAAGAGGAACACGCCGACGAACTGCGCGACTTGCTCGAAGAAGGTTGAATCAAGCCCAATCATCACAGGCTCTTTACCGTCAAGTCAAAGCAATCGCCCAACCGGGTCACCACTACGACGGCCCATATTTTTTCCCTTGATTGCCATGGAACAAGGGGTTTTGTGCACCGTTATGCCCAAATGAAGGACGACCTTCATAACGCAAGCAGGAGAGCTGACATGGGTTCCGTTTCTGATCGCGTCGCAGGCACAGTAAATTCTGCAGTTGGCAAAACCAAAGAAGCCATCGGCAAGGAAACTGGCGATGCCACCCTGGCCGCCAAAGGCGCTGTCCAGGATACTAAGGGCAAAGCACAGACTGCTGTCGGCAAAGTCAAGTCCGCGCTTGGCGACTGATGGTCTGACCAGCCTGATGATGGCCTCGCTCGAAAGGGCGGGGCCATTCTCGCGTTGGTGCACGTGAAATCCCCAGGCCAAAGGCTTTAACGGTGAACGACACGACGATTGCACAAAACCAGTACGGCGCAGACCGATTGCCGCGCCGCACCCGCATATTACGCTGGGTGGCAGGCATCGTGCTCGCGCTGATAGTGCTCGTATTCGGCGTGTGGCTGGTGCTGTTCATCACCAAAGGACGGTTCCTGAAACCGTACTTTGAAAAAATTGCATCGTCCCGGCTCCACCGCCCGGTCAAAGTCACTGGTGATTTCAATCTGTATTTCGCCCCGTTCAATGTGGCGTTTCTCGCCGATGGCCTGGGTGTCGCCAATGTCTCCTGGGCGCCGCAGTCCGATTTCCTCGACGCGCGCCACATCGCGCTGACCGTCCGCACCTGGCCGCTGCTGTGGGGACAACACAAAATTGCGGTGGCGGACATCGACGGCGCGAATGTTGCACTCCTGTGGGACGCGGACCATCTCCATAACAATTGGACATTCGACGATCCCAACGCTCCGCCAAGCCCTTTCGAAATGCCCAATATCGAACGCGGCACGATCACCGACACTCATCTCAGCTACGCCGATCCAAAAGCGCAGTTGGCGCTCAAAGTCGACATTCACCCGGTCGCCGCAGTCAATTCGCAAATCGACCGTGCGGTCGGTTTTTCCGGCACGGGCAGTCTACGCCGGAAACCGGTACGCTTTTCCGGCCGCGTCGATAACGCCGATCAAATGCTGCACGCCGGATCGTCAAATGTAGTGCTCCACGGCGAGGCTGCGGATACGACGATCGATGCCTCTGGGGAAATGCCCGGGATCAGCGACATTTTTGCAGGCCATTACCATCTCGCGGTGCGCGGCGCGAACATGTCAAACCTGTTCGATTTCATCGGCGTGGTGGTCGTTCCGACACGCAAATACCATTTGGTGACTGATGTCGCGCGCAACGCTGGCACTTGGGTTTTTTCGGGCATCAAAGGTGTGTTTGGCGACAGCGATCTGGCCGGTCAGATGGAACTGGCGATGGTCCACGACCGCCTGCGCCTTGGCGCCGATCTGCACACCAGATCGCTTGATCTGCTCGATGCTGCGCCGTTCATCGGTTACGATCCCAAACGGCTGGATGCACTGGGCACAAAGGGCCTCATCATGCGCGAAAATGGGCATCCCCGTATTTTGCCCGATGCGCCCTTGCGCTCGGAAGCATTGCGCGAGTTTGACGCCGATGTGCGCTATCGGGTCGGCGAAATTTCGACCAAAGGCTTTCCCGTCGGGCAAATCGATCTGACTTTGCATCTCGATCACGGCGAGATGACTCTGAAACCGGTCTCGGCGGTGGTTGCAACGGGCAAACTGGACGGCAGCTTTGTGCTCAATGCGCGCGCGGCAAATGTGATCACCGACTATCAATTGCGCCTCCACCCCACCCCGATGGGCAAGCTGCTGTCTCGGTTCGGCGTCGAAGAGGCTGGCACCAACGGCACCGTGTCTGCCCGTGTCGCGCTGCACGGCGTGGGCAACAGCTTGCGCGAAAGCCTGGGCCATGCCGACGGCCGGATGGTCGCGATCATCCCGTCTGGGACGATGTGGGCGCGCAATATCCAATTGGCCGAACTCGATATCGGCACGTTCATCCAGCGCATGTTCCAGAAAAAGCTAAAGGATCCGGTGCAGATCAATTGCGGTCTGGTTGGCTTCACGGTCCGCAATGGTATTTCTACCGCAGATCCCATTCTGATCGACACCAAAAAGAACGTGATGACCGGGCGCGGCGACTTCAGCTTTCGCGATGAATCGATCGATCTCTCGATAAGAGCCAAAGGCAAGACGTTCAGCCTGTTTTCGCTGCAATCGCCGATCGGCGTGGGCGGCTATCTGGCCGAACCCCATCTCAAGCTGGTTTCGCCGCAATTGGTCGAACGCGGCGGCGCCGCTATTGCGCTGGCCGTGGTGGCAACCCCGGTGGCAGCACTGCTCGCCTTCATCGATCCTGGCAATGGCAAAGCTGCGGCGTGCGGCCCGGTTCTGGCGGGCGCCAACGCCGCGGCCCAACGCACCACAAAGGGCCAACCGCGCAAGGATGTGGAAACGCCAAGGCATCGAGTAAAGCATTGAGCAAAGCATTGATATCGCGCGCGTGAACGGAACCTTTGCGGCGCCGGCGCATTCATTAGCAGAGGTGAATGGGCCGCACCTGCACGGCGCGATCAAGCCCGCTTCCTCAGGAGCATCTTGTGAACCAACCGACCGACACGCAACCCGGTGTGACAACACAACAGGATAGCCTCGCGCAAACGGCACCCGACCCGCGCGCGCACTACGACAGCCCGGAAAGTTTGGCCGAAGATAGCACGCTCAATATCGAACAGCGTGAAGTGCTGCTTCGCGAATGGAAATATGATCTGGAACAGCGGCTGGGCGCCGTGTCCGAGGGCATGGCTGCATCGACCCCGGGACACGCGCCCGATCAGGCACAACTGTCAGCGGAACTGCGCCGCGCAACGCAGGCGTGGGACACTGTCGCCGGCGAAGTAAAGCTCGCCGCAGTCACAAACCCGACCGGGCGATCATAAACTGAGCTTAAGCATATCAAGGATTTGGCAATGACAAAGATGATGCAGGCGTTTGTGGCAGTGCCGATTTCGGAAGCCATTGGCAGGGCATTTGGTGGTAATACGATGTTGGGTGTTGGCGCGGCACTCGTGACCGCCCGGCTGGTCATGCGATCATTTCCCGGAATGCTGTTACTTGGCGTCGTTGCTGGCGGGCTGAATTATATGCACACCAAGAAAATCGCTGACGATGCCGAAAAGTCCAAATCTTTAGACAAACCCCCTATAACGGTGTGACAACACGCCGCAACAACCTTGCAGAAATACGCGGGCGTCGGGTTGCGCAGCAAACGATTTCGGCGCGCAGCCCGATTGCATATGTGAATCTTGTGCACAACGCCGCAACGCGGGTTGTCACGCGGCCGGTATTTCGCGACCGTTTTAATTTACTAAAGCGCAAAACGCAAAGACACATATAGCTTGAGTGGTATAATAAGTATTTACGTAACAGATACTTGCTATCAAGGCCGGGTGGGTGTTCCACCAAAGGTTTGATACGCAAGGTCGCAGGAGGGAGCATGGGCAGTCAGATCATCTTGGTGGTCGAAGATGAGGTGCTAATCCGGATGCTGATGGCCGAAATCCTGCGGGACAAGGGCTATCAGGTGGTCGAGGCGGCATGCGGCGACGAGGGGATCGCAATTCTGCTTTCAGGGCAAGTGGTCGACCTGATCATCACGGATGTGCGCATGCCGGGACAAATCGATGGCGTGGCCTTGGCGACTTATTCAAAAACGGCGAACCCGGTCCGCCCTGTGGTGATCATGTCCACACACCTGCCAGCAACAGACGCCGCCATCGCCGACGAATTTATTTCGAAGCCCTACGTCCCATCGATGTTACTACGGGCGATCGACAAATTGATCGGGCAACCATGGCATACTCCACCACGCAACCAGTCAGCATTATAATCGCCGATAGCGAAGTTATCATTCGCAATGTGCTGTCAGACTATCTGCGGCAATGCGGCTACAAAGTGATCGATGCAGCCAGCTCGGACGAAGTCGTTGAAATCCTCGTCGACCGCGCCACCTCGATCAGCGCAATTTTGAGCGATTCCGATCTTGGCGGATCAATGAACGCCTTTTCGCTGCGCTTTTGGGTGCGAGAGAAACGGCCCGATATCGAATTCGTTCTGGCTGGTAATGTCGATGTCGCGGCCAAAGCGGCTGGCGAATTGTGCGACGTCGGCCCGCATCTAAAACGTCCCTATGATCCGCAACTGGTGCTCGCCCACATCAAACAACTGCTGGCCGCCGCCCGCAAATAACTGCCTCCCCAGATGCTATCGCATCAATGCCAGCAGATCATCGACCCGCGTCGTGGCAAATCCTACTGCAATATCGGATATGCCATACGGAATCAGTAGCCTGTCGGTGCCCAGCTTCATCGCCCCGCACGTATAAACGACGTTGGGCACATACCCCGCGCGGTCGGCATCTTCGGCGGTCAGGATCGGTTCGGGCGTGCGTGCGATCACACGGCTGGGATCATCGCGATCCAGCAGTGCACAGCCAAGCGCATATTTGCGCATCGCACCCACGCCATGCGTGATCACCAGCCAGCCGGCATCGGTCAGGATCGGGCTGCCGCAATTGCCGATCTGAATCAATTCCCACGGATATTTCGGCCCCATCAGCAATGTGCCGTCATCATCCCAGCTATCCAGGCTATCCGACCGCAGCAGATACAGGTTTTTGCCGTCCTGTCGCCCGATCATCATATATTGACCATCGATTTTCTGCGGGAACAGCGCCATGCCCTTGTTGCGACCGGCGCGGCCCTTGATCGGCTCGAGCTCGAATGTGATGAAATCGCGCGTGCGCAGCAATTCCGATCGGATCGAATGGCCCGAATAGGCGGTGTACGTGCCCAACCATTCATAATCGCCATCGCCATGGTCGAACTGGACCAGACGCAGATCTTCCAGTCCGTTGGCCTGCTGGTCGGTAATCGGGAAAATCACTGTGTTTGACAGGCTGCTTTCCGGGTGACGCTCGACCACCACAGTGCAATCCTGATCGTCGCGCTCACACGTGTCCGATCGCTGGACGCTGGTCGCAAACGCGGTTTCCGGCCACAAGTCAAAACTGCCATCGATATTGGCAATGCCTTCGCGAAACGCGATCGAACTGATGTGACCTTCGCCAACCGCGCGCAGTGACAGAATAAACCGCACCGACCCGCCCTCCATGCCCGACTGGTCGGGATGTGGAACGATCGACGGGTTCATCAATGCCGCAGCGGCATACGTGTATTCGTGGCAGAAATAGGCGCCGATCAGTTTACGCCGCTGCGCCGAAAAATTGCGGCTTGCCAGATTGAGACTGACCTCGACTTCGAGATAGCGCGTCTCGAAAATATGTTCGGTCTGCCAATGCCGGTTCTGAAAATCATGCAGCACAACGCCATATTCGTGCACCACTTGCGCATCACTTAGCGCCGCAATGTCGTTGACCAGGGCCATTGCGCGGTTTTGCGGGGCTGCTGCGGCCTGCCAGCCGAGGTGGAATGGTCGTATTACGACTCTAGACGGATCTGCGCGCAATCTCTGGGGCAGAATGCGTATCGGGTTTTGGGTCTTGCCCTTCAGCTTGGTCGCCAAGTTCCGTCCTCGTAGAAATCTCAAATCGCGTTGTGCGCAATAGCGCGGATAAACTGTAATGGCCAAGTTGAAACGCGAGAATGGACTCCGCGCCGGTATTTTCATTGCGCCCGCGCGGCGTGATCCCGTCGCGGCACCGCCCTGTGGTCAGGTCGGCCAGGACAACACCGCGATCATTCGCGCCGAAAAACCACTGATACGTCTGTTCGGCCAGTTTGATCCACCGCACATCGCGCGTCGCAATCCACGCGCTATATGACGCTTCGATTGCGGCTTGCGCTTCCAACGGTTGCTGGTCGAACGGCTTCCATTCGCTGTGCAGATCAAAGCTTTCCGAACCGATCGGGCGGAATGTGCCCAGCGCACTCGTCTGGCACTGGCTGATCCACGTCAGCGTTTCAATACCGGTTGCAACCCAGGCTTTTTGCCTCAGCTGCGTGCCACCCTCGATCAGCGCCTGGCACAGCCGCGGATTGTCATAGCCAAGCACGGCCTCAAACCACGCCCAACCAGCCCGGCACCGGGTCTTGACCAGATTGGCCAGCATTTCGCAGCTGTGCATAATAATATCGCGCGCAACGGAAATCGCATTCGCGGCTTGCGGGTGATCCGATCGCATGACGGCCAGCGCCCCCAGCGCGGCAAATGCCATCGAGCGTGGGCTGGTCAATTCCTCCATCGCGCCCGCGACTTCGCTAAACAAACGCAACGCCCAATCGCGCATTTCGGGCAGTGGGCTGCGCTCGATCGTATGGCCCAGCGCCCATAGCGCGCGACCATTGGAATCCTCTGATCCCACGTCTTCGCACCAGGTCCGGTCGAACCGCATAAAGTTCCGGAACCGGCGTTCATCCGGGTTCCAGGCATATTGGACAAACGACGCATACGTCGTTGACCAGCCCAGAACCTCGGCTTCGCTCAACCCGCTGGCAACATTCATCAGCATCAGCGCGCGCGCGTTGTCATCCAGGCAATAGCCGTGGCGCCGGTCGGGCACCACACCTATCGAATGTTGAAATATGCCGGTGGCATCGCTCATCGCCCACACGGCATTCAGCCCAGGCAATGCTGTGGGTGAAACCGGCTTTGGCACTGGCGTATACGTGTTGCGCACCAGTTGCGCGCTGGCTTGCGCAAAATGCGTCCAGATCGTCCGCCGACCGCGCGCATAGGCCCGCTTTTGCGTCGCAAATAGCGTTTCGGGATTGTCCAGCAAACCATTGATCGCATCAGCAATCGCCTGCGGCGAATTCGCCTCGATCAGGCAGCCAACACCGTCGGCCAGCAATTCGCGCGCATGGACGTATGGCGTCGAAACGACAGCCTTGCCTAATGCTACGGCATAACTGAGCGTTCCCGACGTCGATTGATCCATGTTCAGGTACGGCGTCACGTAGATATCGCAGGCTTCCAGTTGCTGAAGCAGATCGTCGATGCCCAGAAAGCTGTTTTCCCAAACGATATGTTCGCCCACGCCCAATGCATCGGCCTGCGCGATCAGTTGTTCGCGATAACATTCGCCTTCGCGCGCCCACAGCACAGGATGCGTCGCGCCTAGAATGCGATAAACCACTTCAGGATGCTGTTCGATAATCGCCGGCATCGCGGCAATCGCCTGTTCGATCCCCTTGTCGGGACCGAGCAAGCCAAATGTGGTCATCACTTTGCGCCCGGCCAGCCCCATGCGCGCTTTGGCCGCCTCTGCGGTGCCGAACGGACGCTCTGGCGCACCATGTTCGATGATTTCGATGATCTCAGGATTGGCGCGATAGTTTCCCACCATCAGGTCGAGCCCGTGCTGTGACATGACCATGATCCGCGCAGAACGCGACACCAGATGATCGACGATCGCGCGCTGGCCCTGCGACGGGGAAGACAAAACGGTATGGAATGTCGTGACAACCGGCGCCGCTACGCGATCGATCAATTCGGAAATAAACGCGCCATCACGCCCGCCATAAATCCCGAATTCATGCTGGACCCACACAACATCTGCGGCGCTTTCGTTGATCGTGCGCGCTATTCGGCAATAATCTTCGACATGTTCGGCACGGATAACATTGATATCGCGGTCATAAATCAAGTCGGACCCTTCGACGTCCATCGCGTAAACGTCGATCTGGATCTCGGGAAAATACATGGCCAGCTTTTCGCGGATATCGGCGGTGAATGTCGCAATACCGCAACTGCGCGGCGCGTAGCTGCCGATCAGGGCCACCCGCAATGCGCTGGCGTCGTTGCCACCTTCGCCAAATAGTCGGACAACCACGTTTCCGGCTGGAGTAGGCGCGCTGCTTGTAAGGTCTATTTTGCCATTCATGGAATCGTGCCCCTTTGTTGGGATCCGGAATTTGAAATGGCTCAAACCGGCTGATGTTCCTTAGCGACCGCCATATTGCGGGACGCAAAACGGCATATGAGTCGCCGGAGCAAAGCCAACTTGCTCAATTACCACACTATGCGCGAGGCTTTTATCATTTTGTTATTAATAGGGTTTTTTCAAAACCTGCCGTTGGGAAACTTGCGCTTGTGGCCTGGTGGGATCGCAATCTATTTGCGCTGCACTGCAAACATTTGCAGAAATCGCATTGTTGCAGGCTTGCACCGACAAACCAATCCGGCGCAATGAAACGCGAATTTATTTACGCACGGCCTTTGCCAGCGTCGCCATCAATTTCTTGATTTCATCTGGAATCGGCTCGGCCGCGATGGAATTATAATAGGCCTTGATATCCTTGTTCCATTCGGTCTTGTCCGGCCGGCCGCAATTTTTCTGATCAGGCCGCTTTTCCGGAAGCGGTTTGAGGGGATCAGACACTGATAAATCCAATCGCTAGAATATGTTGCATATTGAATACCTGTCAGCTTGGTTGGTCAGTCCAAGGTCGCCGAATTTAATTGCCGTAGATGGGGAATGTTCCTGCGGCCTGCTTGGCGTGACACAGGTGTCGTCGGTTGGAACAGTCCACAAAATCACTCGACCAAATTTGCGCCAAAGAACAGTGCCTGACTGATTGTAGTTTTAACAGTATCCTCGCGAAAAGGTTTCGTTATCAGGAACGCCGGTTCGTGACCTCCGCCCGTCAGGAATTTTTGCGGGAAGCCCGTGATGAAAATCACCGGTACGGTTTCTATCCGCAAAATTGCATCGACCGCATCGATTCCCGAACTGCCATCGGCCAACTGGACATCGCTCAACACCAGCGTGGGCCGATGCTGTTCATACAGGGCGCGCGCCTCGGTCGCGGTCGTAGCATTGCCGACAATCTCGTGACCGCTTTGCCTGACGATGTCTTCCAGATGGCTGGCAATCAACGGCTCGTCCTCGATAATCAGTACCCGCGCCGGCGCTTCGCGCGAAATGTCGTCGAGCGCTTCATTGACCAGATCGCCGGCTTCAGCCTCGCTGACATTCAAAATCTCGGCAGTCTCCGCCAACGAAAATTCTTCCAACTGGTTCAGCAGCAGCGCCTGGCGTTGAAAGCTCGGTACGCGCGCCAATTGCGACACGCTCAGCTGCGACAAAGCGGTTGGCGATGTGTCTCCCTGCGGATCGACCGAACTCCACATTGCCGAAAACGCACGAAACAGCCCGGTCTGGTTGGCCGAAATCTGATCCAGCGTCTGCTTGTCTTCCAGCGCGGCTTCCAGCGTGGCGCGCACGAGCGCGTCGCCGGTCGTCTGCGACCCCGTCGCGGCCCTGGCATAACGGCGAAGGAATGGCAGTATTTCCGCCAGACGATTGGCGCTCATCTGGTCACCGGCGCCCTGATCGCTTGCTGAAAGGTCCATTTGGGATTGGGTCATCTGGGCCTGCTTGGAAGATGCTGAATCCGTAGGTGACTGATTGGAAATCGGTAGCATCAACATATCCTAGGACTGCGGAAAAAACCATTCGCGCAATGAGTGGGCCGGGCGTATAAACAACGCATGCCATACCTGCCTTACGGGCTAGCTGTCGAATCGAATGCATGAGGCGGACGCCAGTTCCAAACGCCAGGTAAAAAAATTTTCGCCTTCATGATGTCCGACGATTGTGAATCCAGCGAATTTGATCAGAGCAAAAATAATTTGAAGTTTTTTCGTCGCAGCGTGGAACTAACGATTTGTTGAGGCATTTCGGCCCACGCAAGATAGAATTTGCAACGCACCGGAGAGAAAACCATGGCGTCGTTTAGCAATCGCAAGGTAGACAGTGTCCGTCCGCAGGGTGCACCCCTGTCCGACATGGACTTCCATGTAAAGTTGACCGCTTCAATCCCACACCTGCGCGCATTTGGCCGCTCGTTGTGTGGCTGCCGCGATATGGCTGACGATCTTTCGCAGGAAACGCTGCTTAAGGCATGGGCAGCACGCGAACATTTCGTCGCCGGGACCAGCTTCCATGCGTGGACTTTCACCATCTTGCGCAACGTTTATTTCGGCCAGATCCGCCGTCAGCGGTTCGTAGGCGACTACGACGAAGTAGAGGCGGAACGACTGCTCAACACGCCCGCGACGCAGCAGAGTGGGTTGCAGGCCACCGACGTTTTGCGCGCGCTGGCCACATTGCCGGCCGCTCAACGCGAAGTTCTGATCCTGGCCGCAGTCGGCCATGTAAGCTACGAAGAAATGGCCGAAATCTGCAACGTTGCGATTGGCACGATCAAAAGCCGTATTGCCCGCGCCCGCGCTGCGCTGTCGGCAACGCTCGAAAGCGGAATTATGCCCGATTTCCGGCACAATTTCGTACTCAAGGGCGAAGTGCTTGATGCATTCCTTGACGAATTGCGCCTGATCGCACCCGAACATATCATTGCACGCCTGGCGGCTTAACGCCCCGACATCGATCTAACGCTCTTAAGATACAATTTGGCGTGAAGCGTGGCCCTTTCGGATTGCACTTCACGCCGCTCGTCGGTTTGCGCGATTATTCGGCGTGCAACTGACGCAGTGGTATCTGCGCGGTCGCCTGCAATCCACCGGGCTGCCAATCCATCGTCAGCGTTCCGCCCAACTGGCGCTCGATTGTCAGCCTGGTCAGGCCCAGCCCGAATGCTGGCACGGGCGGCGCTGCGATCACAGGCCCCAGGCTTTCGCGCCATTTCACAGTCACGCCATCACCCACTGAAAGCGCAATCTGCAATCGGCCCTGCGGTGAACTCAACGCGCCAAACATCGCCGAATTGATCGCCATTTCATGGAAAAACAGCGCGAGCGGTGTTGCTGCATGTTCATCGATCACCGTGTCATCACCTGCGATTTCCAGCCGGGTCGGGTCATCCTCGATATATGGCAGCGTCAGAATGCGAACCAGGTCGCGTAGTGTAGTTTGCGACCGCATGATCGCCCCCTCGGCAAAACGCGGGCGCACCAGATCGTGCGCGCGGCCCAACGCTACCATGCGCAATTGTAGCGATTGGCTGACTTGCGCCATCCCGTCATGTTTGCGTAGCGCCATCGAGATCAGCCCTTGCATCACCGCAAACATGTTCTTGATGCGGTGGCTCAATTCACGCGACATGAATTCCAGCAAGTCCGCGCTGCGGACCCGTTCATCAATATCGGTGCATGTGCCGATCCAGCGTGTGATCGCGCCGGAATCATCGATTACCGGCAGCCCGCGCGCCAACATCCATCGATACGTGCCATCGGCCTTCAGCAGCCGGAATTCAACAATATAGGGTTCGCCCGACTTGATCGCGATGGCCCAGGCTTCATCCGCGGCCGGCACATCTTCGGGATGCACGAAGTTCAGCCAGCCGGTGCCATAGCTCGCGCTTGCTGGGGCCCCGGTAAATTTGCACCATTGGCGGCTGAAATAATCGCTCAGCCCATCATTGGGCGTGGACCAGACAAGTTGGGGCAGGGCATCGGCTAGCGTCTCAAACCGCCGGTTGATCCGCTGCGGTTCGGACCCGGCCGTTAATTCCGATCCAGTCGGGATCGGCGCCGCATCCCAATGCGCCATTTCGGCCTGCTGAATGGTGGCGACTGCGGTTTTCGCCATGGTTCGCAGATCACCAAGCAGGTCTGCGCTCAACGGCCCGCGCGGGGCAGTGTCCATCACGCACAACGTACCGACCGCTGCGCCGGCGCCGTTGAGCAGTGGCAAGCCGGCGAAAAAACGTACCGATGGATATTCGGCGAAACGCGCGTCTATACCCGCATCGAGAACGACCAGACCGTCGGGATCGGCCATGACCGCTGTGAAAACAGAACTTTCACCCTCGATTTCACAATCTATTTGGCCGAAACGTCTTTGATCGCTCACAGCCGCTGAAATGGGATCGGCCAGCCAAATCAGCGCAGCCTGCCCTCCAAACAGTTTGCCCGCAATCCGCGCAATGTTGTTGAGCTGCGCACAGGCGGCTGGCGGATGAGCACGATCGCTCGCTTCACGCGCAAGATCGGACCAGCTTTGTGGCATAAGCGTTGCAATATTCCTGGGCATTTTTTGCGGGCCGTGACAGCCAAACAGAAGATCTGAGAACGAAGCACGTATTTCAACCTCTGCCGTAGTGCGGTCAATCCTGTTTAGCCAGAATCCGGCCTGTTTTTACAGAATCCAGCGAATTTCTGGGTAATCTGACCCGCCTCACGCAAACAGCGCACAAAAAAAGGGCTGGATTGCTCCAGCCCTTTTTCCCGATTTGCCGTTGGATCAGTTGCCCGAGCCAGGACCGTATGTGATTTCCACACGACGGTTCTGCAGTTCGCGCACACCGTCTGCGGTGGGCACGCGCTGGTTGGCTTCACCATATGCATGCGACGAAATCGCTGCAGCGGCAACACCATG
>JAYTHT010000211.1:0-1441 GCA_043732365.1 Novosphingobium sp.
GAAATCATCGAACACGCGCGCGCTGACAATGTTTGCCTTGTCCGCACCGCGCACCACGCGCACGACTTCGCCGGCAGGGCGATCCAGCCCGATCAGAAACGCAAAGTCGCGCGTCACCGCCTGCAGCGGCGGCGGCGCATAAGCGGCGCGCGCAAACCCGCCACCAGTCTTTGCGCCTGCTGCCTTTTTGGCGGGCAGACGGTCGAGGAACAGTTCGACAACCGCAACCGGCGCCGACAGATCAAACGCCTTGAGCGTGGCAGGATGCAGCATCCCAAACCGCGCGAGGATGGTCTTTGGCCCGAGCCGCAGCGTCGCGGACTGACCGGGGTGAAATTGCGCCCCCGCCTCGCCCATGACCATCAGGTTTTCGACCGGCGCGCCCGCCGCGTCCAGCAGCGCCAGCGCCTCTGCCTTGGCATCGAACGCATCAAATGGTGCAGCTTTGCCCGTTTGCCAGCCGCGCGGCACCCGGTCGCCGGCCAGCACGATTGCCAGGCTGGGCGCCTCTGCGCTCGCGCCTGCGGGTCCGCGCAAATACCGTCGCCCGATTTCGAACAGCCGCACGCTGGCTGCACCACGATCCAGATTGCGCCGCGCCGCTATCAATAGCCCGGGCACCAGCGACGGGCGCATGACTTTCAGGTCTTCGGAAATCGGATTGGCAAGAACCCACAGCGCATGATCTTCGTCAGCAAAATGCACGGCGGGCGCCTGGGGCAGGAACGACCACGTTATCGCCTCGTGACTGCCGCGCGCCGCCGCCACACGGCGCAACCGCCGTTCCATCGTTTGTGCCGGGGTTGCGGTCGGCTTTGCGACGCCCGCCGCGCGCGGCAGCGGGGTCGATGGCACCGCATCGAGCCCGTGCACGCGGATCACCTCTTCGACGATGTCGGCCGCCGCATCGATGTCGGGCCGCCAGCCGGGCACAGCGACACGCCACAGCCCCTCTCCCGATACGCCAAAGCCCAGCGCGGCCAGGATGCGGCGCTGTTCGGCCTGCGCCACGTCGACCCCGCCCAGCCGACCGGCGAGCGCGGGATCATAAGCCACCAATTTGCCGGCAGCCGGTGGTTGGCCCGCGCGCACAATCTGGCTGGGCTCCCCGCCGCAGATTTCGAGGATCAGCGCGGTCAACAAATCGATCCCGGTGTCGAGAAAGCCCGGATCGACGCCGCGTTCAAACCGCCCGCGCGCATCGGATGTCAGCGCCAGCGCCTGACCCGTGCGCGCGATCGCGGCCGGATCGAAATATGCGATTTCAAGCAGGACATCGGTGGTGCCCTGGCTGCACCCCGAATGTTCGCCACCCATGATGCCGGCAACATCGTGGACCATGACATCGTCGGCGATCACCGTCATCCACGGTTCCAGCGCATATTCGCGCCCGTTGAGCGCCAGCACGGTCTCGCCCGCAACCGCCTTGCGCGCAACCACC
>JAYTHT010000212.1:0-5094 GCA_043732365.1 Novosphingobium sp.
CTGCAGGCACACCACGCGCAGTGCCGAACAGCGCTGCCCCGCGCTGTCAAACGCCGATGCGATGCAATCGGCAACGACTTGTTCGGGCAAAGCCGACGAATCGACCACCATCGCATTCTGGCCGCCGGTTTCTGCGATCAGCGGGATCGGGCGACCTAGCGGGGACAGGCGCGTGGCCAATTGCCGCTGAATCAACCGGCCTACGGCGGTCGACCCGGTGAACATGACACCCGCAATGGCGGGCGCGCCGACCAGCGCCGCGCCGATTGTGCCATCGCCTTGCACCAGTTGCAGCGCGTCGGCCGGAATGCCCGCGCCGTGCATCAGGCGCACCGCGCGCGCAGCGATCAGCGGGGTTTCTTCGGCAGGCTTGGCCAACACCGGATTGCCCGCGACCAGTGCGGCGGCGATTTGCCCGACAAAAATGGCCAGTGGGAAATTCCACGGGCTGATGCATACCACCGGTCCCAGCGGTGCGGCAGCGGGGCCGCGCTCGGCTTCGTCCGCATAATAGCGCAGGAAATCGACGGCCTCGCGCAATTCGGCCACGGCATTGGCGACCGACTTGCCCGCCTCGCGCACGATCAGCGCGAGCATGGGCGCGGTATCGGCCTCGATCGCATCGGCGGCGCGGCGCAACAGCGCGGCGCGCATGGCGACCGGGGTTGTGCCCCAGTGCGCGGCTGTGGCGATCGTCACTGCGGTGCGGGCGTCGTCGGGACTGGCATCGGCAATATCGCCGACACGGTCATCCAGCCGTGCCGGATTGCGGATCAGGCGTGTTGCACCGGCGACCCCGTGTCGCACTGCGCCTTCGCGTGCAAACACATCGCTTAGCGCGGCCAGCGTCGCTTCGTCGGCAAGATCAATCCCGGCGCTGTTGACGCGGTGCCCCAAAATGGCGGCGGGCAACGCAATCAAGGGGTGCGGCTGCCCGCCCTCTTGGGCGACCAATGCAACCGGGTCGGCAACGATCGTTTCGATCGGGATCGCGGGATTGGCAATGCGGTTGACGAACGAGGAGTTGGCCCCGTTTTCCAGCAGGCGTCGGACGAGATACGCCAGCAGCATCTCGTGCCCGCCGACCGGCGCGTAAATTCGGCACGGGCGGGTGGCAATGACATGCGCGTAAAGCGGCTCGCCCATGCCGTGCAGGCATTGGAATTCATAGTCGCCGATGGTGAAATCGCGGGCCTCGCCCGATTCTGGCCCCGATTTTGGCCCCGATTCTGGCCCCGATTCTGGCCCCGATTCTGCCCCCGATTCTGCCATCGCCATGATCGCGGCCACAGTCTGCGCATTGTGCGTCGCAAATTGCGGAAACACCGCATCGCGCGCGGCCAGTAGCCGGCGCGCACACGCGAGATACGCCACATCGGTATGCGCTTTGCGTGTATAGACCGGATAATCGGATAGCCCGGCCTCTTGTGTGCGCTTGATTTCGGCATCCCAATAGGCGCCTTTGACCAGCCGGACCATGATCCGCCGGCCTGCACGCCGGGCCAGATCGACAATCCAGTCGATCACCACGGGGCAGCGTTTGCCATAAGCCTGCACCACAAAACCCAGCCCGTTCCAGCCCGCCAGATCGGGGTCGGTCGCCAGCGATTCGAGCAGGTCCAGGCTCAATTCAAGCCGGTCGGCTTCCTCGGCGTCGATATTGAGCCCGATATCTTGTGCGCGCGCCAGCAGGCACAGCGTTTTGACGCGCGGCAGCAATTCGTCGTGAACGCGCCCCAATTGCGCGCGGGCATAGCGCGGGTGTAGCGCAGACAGCTTGATCGAAATGCCCGGCCCGGCCTCGATGCCGCGCCCCGCCGATGCCGCGCCGATCGCGGCAATCGCGGTGCGATAATCGTGCATGTAACGATCGGCATCGGCCATCGTCAGCGCCGCTTCGCCCAGCATGTCATAGCTGTAGCGAAAACCTTTGGCCTCTTGCACACGCGCGCGGCCCAACGCTTCATCGATGGTGCGCCCTGTCACGAATTGTTCGCCCATCAGCCGCATTGCCAGGTCAACCGCGCGGCGGATGATCGGTTCGCCGGCGCGCGCAATCAACCGAGTCAACGCCGCACCCAAACCCCGTTCGTCAATGCTGCCGACCAGCTTGCCGGTCATCACCAGACCCCAGGTCGCGGCATTGACGAACACCGGACGCCCGGCGCCGAGATGCGCCCACCAGTCACCGCCCGCGATTTTATCGCGGATCAGGTCATCGCGCGTGCCCGCATCGGGAATGCGCAACAGCGCCTCGGCCAGGCACATTAGCGCGACGCCTTCGTGCGTCGACAGCGCGTATTCCTGGATCAGTTGTTCGACCCCGCCGGTTACAGGCGCGGACCGCAAGGCGGTGACCAGCCGCGTGGCGGTGGCGAGCGCCTGCGCAGCGGCGTCATCGTCCAACGTGGCCTGCGGGATCAGCGCGGCAATGCACTGCGCCTCGGGCAGGCGGGTCGCGGCCGTAATCGCGGCGCGCAGTGGAGTGGCCGGGCGCAAGGGCGGTGCGAAGCGGGTGAACGGTGGCATCGTTTGAGAATACCATGCAATGCGGCGGTAATCCGTCTTTATTGTGCCGGTATGGTATACGCAACGACTGATATCTATAGTAGATTAAGGCATTATGACTGATAATATCCCACCAGATAGGCAATTTGATGCTTTTGATCTGAAAATCCTCGGTATTCTGGCCTTGGATGGGCGAATTGCCGTGACCGAGCTTGCGCAACAGGTCGGATTGTCGCGCACACCGTGTCAGCAACGGCTTAATCGGCTGATCGCATCGGGCGTGATTCTGGGGTTTCGCGCGGTGATCGATCCCGGGACGCTGGGGCTCGATCACATTGCCTATACCGAAGTGAAACTGTCCGACACGCGCGAGGCGGCGTTGCAGGATTTTAACCGTGCCGTGCGGGCGATCGTGGAAGTGGAGGAATGCCACATGATCGCCAGCAGTTTTGACTACCTGCTGAAAGTGCGCACCGCGAATATCGCCCGGTTTCGCGCGGTCCTGGGCGAAAAAATCTCACGCCTGCCGCATGTCAGTTCCACCTCGACATTCGTGGTGATGGAGGCGGTCAAGGATCGTGACGCGCGCGGCGCCTGGATCAAATAGAGGTGACAGAGCGATATCATGCCCATAAACCGCACGTGCAATGACCCGCTTTCGCGCCTTTTCCCTGCGTTACCGCGCCCTGGCTTTCGCCCTGATCGCGCTGGCGTTGGCGATGAAGGCGCTGGTGCCGGCCGGATACATGATCGGCGCCGATGCCAAAGTGCTGACCGTGCGGGTCTGCGACGGGTATGCCGACAGCGGCTCCAGCCATGCAATCGTCATCGTTGCCAAAGACGCCGCGCACAGCGACGCTGGCAAGTCGCTGCACAACCAACAGGCCTGCCCGTTTTCCTTGCTCGCCCTGGGCCAGCTTGACAGGGCCGATCCGATTCTCTTGGCGCTCGCGCTGGCGTTCATCATCCTGCTGGGCATGGCGCCGCCGCCAGGGGTAACACCGCGCCCGCTTGCGCGCCTGCGGCCGCCGTTGCGCGCACCGCCTGTCCTGGTCTGACACTCGTTTCAGACCAGGCCGGTTGCCTGCCATTTGCGGGCAGGCTGGCCCTCATCCTCCCGTGAGGTTCGAGGACTTTTTCATGTTTAAAATCATGCGCGCTGTGGGCGCCAAAACACCTCTATTGCTGGCTCTGCTCGCCGGGTTTTGCCCCGCCAATGCGATGGCTTGTGCCTGCGGTTGCGGAATTTTTGATACCGGGGTCACCTCGATCACCCCGCAGGATTCGGCCAGCGGGCTATCGGTATTCGTCCGGTTCAGCCCGATGGATCAGGACAGAAATCACGAGGCGGGGTATGCCGCCGGCCCTGACGACAATGCCGATAAACGCATCCAGACCGATTTTTACACCGTGGGCGCCAATTACGTGATCCGGCACAAATGGCTGGTGCTGGCCGAATTGCCGGTGATCCATCGCAATTTCACCACCACCGGCAGCGATGCCCGTGGCAAGCCCGTGATCGAAAAGGTCCCACTGACAGGCCTTGGCGACGCCCTGGTCAGCCTGACTTACGCCGGGTTTGCGCCCGACATGTCGACCGGGATCGGCTTGGGGGTAAAGCTGCCGACGGGCCGCTATACCAGCCCGATTGATCGGTATGGCGACCTGCCGTATGACCGCGACACATTGCCCGGCACGGGCAGCACCGATTTGCAGGTTTCGGCGTATCATGTCGGACGGATGACACCTGCCGCACGGTGGTTTGCCCATGCGCAATACCGCTTTGCCGTGGCCACGCGCCAAGGCTATCGCCCGGGCAACGAAGTCGATGGCGCGGCAGGCGTGACGTACGATGTGCAGGCGGGCAAAACGACGATTTCGCCGGTGATCCAAGTCATCGGTGCGTTGCGCGGCCATGATAGCGGCACCAATTCAGACCCGCTCAATTCGGGGTATCAACGCGTGTTGCTGGCGCCTGGCGTGCGCGTCCAGATCACGCGCAAACTATCGGTCTATGGCGACGTCGAATTCCCGATCGCGCAATATGTCAACGCCGCCAGTTCGGTTACCGTCGAAGGCACGGCGGGACAATTGGTCGCGCCAGTGCTGTTCAAATTGCAAATCAATTACGGTATTTAGGGGATCAGGACCGATGCCCCGGTCGTGGCGCGCGCCTCCAGCGCGCGATGCGCATCGGCGGCATCGGCCAGGTTAAAACGCTGGTCGATCCGCAATGTCACCGCGCCCGACGCGATCATCGCAAACATCCGCGCCGCAGACGCGCGCAATTCGGGCGCAGTGCGGCAATAATCGGCCAGTGTTGGCCGGGTCACAAAGATCGATCCGCGCTGCATCAGGTCGATCGCGGTAAATGGCGGGACCGGGCCCGATGCATTGCCATAACTGACGATCAGGCCCCGACGCGCAACTGATGAAAGCGACGGCCCCCAACTGGCCGCACCCACACCGTCGAGCACGACTGGCACGCCGGCACCCCCGGTGATCGCTTTTACCGCATCGCCCAGTTCGGACAATGGACAACAAAGCGCGTGATCGGCACCCAGCTTTGTCGCCAGCGCGGCCTTT
>JAYTHT010000213.1:0-1439 GCA_043732365.1 Novosphingobium sp.
GCCCAGCCGCCGCCATATGCCCCATTTCCGCATCGAGCCGCGCCAGTTCCAGCCGGACCGGCGCGGCATTGGGCTGTTCATCCAGAATGCGGCGGCACAATATCGCCGCCTCTGCCTTGCGTCCAGGCAGCGCGGCGATCAGCTTGGCCAGCCGAAACCGCGCTTCATTGCGAATGGCGCCGTCGGGATTGCCGGTCAGCGCGCGCAGGGCCGTTTCTGCCGTGGTGACATCGTGCTGCGCGGCAGCGCGCGCGGCAAAATCGAACAACTGCGCCGGGGTCAATTGGGTCTTTGCAGTGGGCGGGGAAGGTGTTGCAGAAACCGGCGCATCGGCAGCGAGTGCCAGCGTGGCAAGCCAGACAAAAATCATTGTAAAGCGCAATGCCCCCGACATTCTTCCGATAGCATGACTGCAGGCGCACCAGTGCGCAAGCCGGAGATCCGCCCGATATGAAAACGTTCAAGGCAAGCCTGGGGATCAAGTCAAACTTTGGCAATGATGATTTTTTCTCGCCTGACACATCTCAATTGAATGCATAGAGATATTGACGTCGGGCCGGAATGTCCTCCTCCTCCCCATTCTGGTCCGGCCGCGGCTTTTGACACGTTCAGCTTGCACCGCGTCACCAATCGCTAAACTGCGTATCGTCGTGAAAAGGAATTGCGCGATGTCAAACAAGCCTGTTTCCCGTGTGTTGTCGCATACTAGACGTGCGTTGCCCCGGTTGCCGCATCCTTCGTGGCAATTGGTGTACTCGGGGGGGTTATACTCGGAGGGGGCATTGTCGGGTGGTGAAGCGGATCGGTCCCCGGTCGGGTCGGCTGACGACTTCTGGAGCCGGCTCGGTCTGTGATCTGGAGCCTTTATCGTAACGGGAACCTGCCGATTTTTGTCTGACATGAAAACCGCCTTGATCATCCGCCACGTGCCGCATGAAGGCATCGCCGCATATCGCGAACCGATCGATACCGCAGGTTGCAGAGTCGACCGCATCGATGTCGGTGATCCGGCGTTTTGAGCGCGCTGTCTCATAAAGCCCGATCTGGTTATTATGATGGGTAGGCCGATGGCGGTCTATGACCGCGCGGCGCATCTGTGGATCGGCTGCCGATTGCGGCGCCTGCCAAATCGGCTTGAGACCGATCGTCCGACGCTCGGCGTGTGTTTTGGCGCACAGATGATTGCGACCGCGCAGACCGCCGACGACTTGCGCGCATCCTATCTGGACCACGGTTCGCGCGCGATCACGGCCAGCCGGGCGATGATTGCCGAATGGCTGGTCGGCCTGAACTAGCAGATCACACTAGCTGATTACGCCAGCAGGTTATCCGCGCGAGCGCATCCTCCAGCATTGCCGGTGGTTTCGAATGGCACAGGCGCAAGATGTGGCGCGGCGCATCATCGCCTTCCCACAGCGCCGACAGCGGGATCGAGGCCA
>JAYTHT010000214.1:0-5086 GCA_043732365.1 Novosphingobium sp.
GTTTGCGCTGACCGAACTGCGCTATGAATATCCCGAAGAAATCTGCCCCGCAGGCCGCGATGCACAAGGCTGGCTGGAAGAACAGACCTGGATCGGGGCGCAGTGGCGCTATCCCGCTGGCGTGCCCGAGGTGGTGACCGCCACGCTGCACCGCGAACTCGCGCTGATCGCCAAGCTGAACCTGGCGACTTATTTCCTGACGATCAAGGACATCGTCGATTTCGCGCGGGCGCAGGAACCGCCGATCCTGTGCCAGGGGCGAGGCTCTGCGGCCAATTCGGCGGTGTGTTATTGCCTGGGGCTGACTGCGGTCGATCCCGCCCGGCACGCGCTGCTGTTTGACCGGTTCATTTCCGAAGAGCGCAAGGAACCGCCCGATATCGATGTCGATTTCGAACACGAACGGCGCGAGGAAGTGATCCAGTACATCTATCGCCGCTTTGGCCGCCACCGCGCCGGGTTGTGCGCCACCGTAATCCACTATCGCCCACGCATGGCGATCCGCGAAGTGGGCAAGGCGATGGGCCTGACCGAAGACGTAACCGGCGCGCTGGCCCGCACGGTGTGGGGCAGTTGGGGCGGCGAAATGGCCGAACGCAACGTGGCACAGGCCGGGCTCGATCTGGCCGACCCGCATCTGCGCCGGGTAATTCGGCTGGCCGAACAGATGATCGGCATGCCGCGCCACCTGTCGCAACACGTTGGCGGGTTTATCCTGACGCAAGGCCCACTGATCGAAACCGTGCCGGTGGGCAATGGCGCAATGCCCGATCGCAGTTTTATCGAATGGGACAAAGACGATATCGAGGCGCTGGGTATCATGAAAGTCGATGTGCTGGCGCTGGGCATGCTGACCTGCATCCGCAAATGCCTCGATCTGCTGGGCGCGCATCATGGCCGTGACCTGACTCTGGCCACCGTGCCGCGCGAAGATCCGGCGGTCTATGACATGCTGTGCCAAGGCGATTCGCTCGGTGTGTTTCAGGTCGAAAGCCGGGCGCAGATGAACATGCTGCCCCGTCTGCGCCCGCGCGAATTCTATGATCTGGTGGTCCAGGTGGCGATTGTCCGCCCCGGGCCGATTCAGGGCGACATGGTGCATCCATACCTGAAACGGCGGCGTGGGGACGAGGCGGTGGTGATCCCCGCACCCGATCCGCGCCACGGCCCGCCCGATGAACTGACCTCGATTCTGGCGCGCACGTATGGCGTGCCGATTTTCCAGGAACAGGCGATGAAAATCGCGCTCGATGCGGCGAAATTTTCCAGCATTGACGCCAACCGGTTGCGCAAGGCGATGGCGACATTCCGCAGCCGGGGCATGGTCCACGAATTGGAGGACCTGATGGTCGGGCGGATGATCGCGCGCGGCTATGACCCCGATTTTTCGGTGCGGTGTTTCAACCAGATCAAAGGCTTTGGCGAATATGGCTTTCCCGAAAGCCATGCGGCCAGCTTTGCGCTGCTGGTCTATGTGTCGAGCTGGCTGAAATGCCATTATCCGGCGGCGTTCGCCTGCGGCCTGCTCAATTCGCAACCGATGGGGTTTTATGCACCCGCGCAGATCGTACGCGATGCGCGCGACCACGGCGTCGTGGTGCATCCGCCCGATGTGAACCACAGCGAGTGGGATTGCACATTGGAAAGCGGCGGCACGGGGGAAGGCGGTGGCACGGCCTTGCGGCTCGGGCTGCGGCAGATTGACGGGTTTGCCGAAATTCATGCCTTTGCGCTGATCGCTGCGCGCCAGCATGAGGGCGCTTATGGCGATCTTGGCGATGTGCGCGCGCGCGCGGGCCTGTCGCCTGCGGTGATCGAACGGCTGGCGGCGGCGGACGCGTTCGGGTCGATCGGCGTGTCGCGCCGCGAAGCGCTGTGGCACGCGCGCAGCCTGATCGCGGCGCCCGATCTGCCGCTGTTTGCAGCAATGGGCGCGCGCGATGAAGGGGTGGAGGCGGTGCGCACGCGCCTGCCTGTAATGCCAGCAGGAGAGGAAGTCGTCGCCGATTACCAGACTTTACGCCTGTCGCTAAAGGCGCACCCGATGGCATTTCTGCGGCCGCGCCTGGCCGAACGCGGTTTCCTGCGGGCGTGCGATTTGCGCAGCCGCAAGACCCGCGCGATGATCCATGTTGCCGGCGTGGTGCTGGTGCGCCAGCAACCCGGCAGCGCCAAAGGGGTGTGCTTCATCACGCTGGAGGACGAAACCGGGGTGATCAACCTGGTAATCTGGCCCGATCTCAAGCAAAAACAGCGCAAAGTGGTGATGGGCGCGCGCCTGATGGAAGTGCGCGGCCGCGTCGAATACGACGAGGAAGTCGTGCACGTAATCGCCGCGCACCTGACCGACGCCAGTGATGAATTGGGGCGCCTGTCGAATCAGGCGCTTAACCCGCCGCTGGCGCGCGCCGACCTGCTTGGTGGGCAACAGGCCCCGCCACCCCGCACACATCCGCGTAACGCCCGGATCATCCCGAAATCGCGCGATTTTCATTGAACCAAGCCCCGACCGCCTTTTGATCGGTGCTATGTGCGCAGCCGTTCGATCCCTTGGGCCAGCGCGACGTACAATTTGCCCATATCGGACGACAGCAGCGTGACGCCCAGCGCATTGCCGTCGCGGGTCGATAACAATTGGCGCAGCATCGCTTCGAAATCGTGGATGTAGCGGTTCACGTGCGCCTGGAATTCGCCGTCGGTTTCGTAATGTTGCTGCACCGTGCGCGCGTCGGCGGTATCGAGCAGTGATACCGCGCGGCGGGTGAAAATGCCGCGCTCGCCGCGCAGATAGGATGCCCACGCGCTTTCTGACACTTCGGAGGACAGGATCCGCGCGATGTCGATTGCGGTGGAATTCAGGCTTTCGGTAATCAGCGCGGTCCGCCTCGCGAAATCGCTGTCAACTTGTTCTTCGGCACGTTCGCGCGCACGGCCGACCCGGCTTTCCAGATTGCCCGCCAATTCATCGATCTTGGCGAGTTGATCGCGCATCTGCACGGTGGTGTCGCGGGCAGAGCTCGATGCGCTGTCCATCGCTTCTTCCAGCCGGGCGATCAATTGCGCGCCGCGACCCTGGACCACCCGCGCCAATGCGGCGCTCGTTTCCTCACCAAACCGGGCGGCCAGTGCGCTGATCTGAGCGGCGGTGACCTCGCTCAAATCCTCGCCAGCCTTGTGCGCAGCGGCCTCCAATTCGGCAATTGCGCCCGCCAGACGGCGTTCGATCGATCCGGCCAGCGTATCGCTTTCGCCTTGGGCCGCGCGCAAGATGTCGCGCACGCTGGCCAGGCGGCGTTCCTGTTCGGCGGCGCGCGCCAGCACGGCCTCGTTGATCGTGGTGATTTCACCCAGCACCACACCGGCGCGAGTGCCCGCACCATCGATCGTCTCGGTCAGCGTGCGACCGGCATCGCCTGCCTGATGCAATGTGTCGCGCAAGAAGACCACGCGCGTTTCGACCGCGTCAAATCCGGTCATCGCGCGGTTCAGCGCATCCGGAATATGGCTGCGGGTGTGGTCGCTCGTCGCTTCGATCAGTTCGAGCAGGCGCACGGCGGAATCGGTCAGCCCGACGATCGTTTCGTCCGTCCCGGCCAGGGCGCCGCGTGCGGCATTCAGCCGCGAGGTCAGCGTGGCCAGCGCGGCATCGACTATCGCGGCGGTGCGCGATCCTTCGTCGGCGGTGCTGTCGATTACGGTCGCAAAATTGGCGACGCGTTCCGACAGGACGTCGCAAGTCGCGGCCAGTTTCTCGATATTGTCGATCTGGCGCTGGCGCTGCGTATCGATCGTCCCGTCGATCCGTATCAGCCGCGTGTCGATCGCATCGGCCATGTCGGCGGCGGCGGCGGCCATTGCGGCGCGGCGTTGCCCGATCGCGCCATCGATCGCGTCGAGCCGGATGGCAAAACCATCGGCGGTGGCATTCAGCGCCGCCTCCATCGCATGGCGCCGCGCGATCAGTGCTTCGTCGACATGCCCGGCTTCGTCGATCAGCGTGCGGCCCAAGGCACCCGCGCTTTCCTCAAACCGGCGCAGGCGATCACGCGATGCGGCAATCAGGTCATCATGGTCGCGCCCGACTTCTTCGATCGCCCGGGCCAGCGCGGCGGCGACTTTGCGCACATCACCATCGAGCGCGGCAATGCGCGTGGCCAGCGCGCCCAGACTGTCTTCTTCGGCGCGGGAAAGAACCTCACGCTGACCGGTCAGTTCGATTGCCAAAGTCTCTGCGCGCGCACGAATTGCGGCCAGCGCGGTGATTTCCTCGCGGTCGATGCGCGTACGCTGCGCCTCCAGTTCGTCGATCACTGCGCGCAGCCGTACTTCGCCGGCCAACCCAATCCGTTCGGTGGCGTTGGCAAAGCTATCGAGCGCAATATCGACCTGGCGCTGCACATCATCGACTTTGCGCCCGCTGGCGACGCCGAATTCGTTCAGCCGGTTGAACCCTGTGATCAGGTCATCCAGCTGACCTTCGGCAGTACGCCCGGCGCTGGCGATCGAATTGGCCGCATCTTTGGCTGAATTGCTGATCACCGGCAGATGCGCGCGCAGCGTTTCGATATTGTCGAGCGCTTTGGCCGCGACCGCGCCGATGTGGTCCATGACCTTGCCCTGATCCGCGATCAGGTCTTTCAACCGTTCGGCCGATCCCGACAGGCGATCGACCGCGATCCGGCCCAGCGATTCCAGATCGCGGCTTTGTGCGGCAACGAAATCGCGTGCCAGCGACAATTCGACATTCATCGCGCGCAATCGGCGATCCAGATCGCGGCTTTCACCGGCGAGCGCATGAATCACCACGGCGTGGCGGCTGGCATCGCGCAATGTCGTACGCGCGATCAACACGCCGACCAGCACCAGCATCACCGGCAAAGTCCATCCGGCGATCATATCAACCACCACTTCGGGGGTTGCGCCATGACGCACGGCGGCGGCTTTTCCCATTGCGAACAGCACGGTCCATCCGGCGATCAGCGTCACCGCGATCACCGGCACGATCCGGCGCAAGCGGCCGGCCGGTTCATCCTCAGGCGCGTATTCGTCGCCCAGATCCTCTTCCGCCGCGAGCGTGCGGGTCGAC
>JAYTHT010000215.1:0-5078 GCA_043732365.1 Novosphingobium sp.
GTGGCCGGGCTTGGGGATGACCCACGCGCAGACTTCCTCGCCATAGGTTTCGTGGGCGATGCCGAACACTTGCACGTCGGCGACGCGGTCGTGGGTGAGGAGATGTTCCTCGACCTCGCGCGGATAGATATTCTCGCCGCCGCGAATGATCATGTCCTTGATCCGCCCGGTGATCCGCACAAAGCCGTACTCGTCCATCGTCGCGAGGTCGCCCGAATGCATCCAGCCTTCGGCATCGATCGCCTCGGCAGTGCGCACCGGATCGTCCCAATAGCCCGGCATCACCGCATAGCCGCGTGAACAGTATTCGCCCTGCTCGCCAAGCGGCAGCGTTTCGCCGTCGAGCCCGACAATTCTGGCTTCGGCATGGGGATGCACCCGCCCAACCGAGCCGACGCGGTATTCGACCGGATCGTCGGTGGCGGTCTGCGTGGTCAGGGGGCTGGTCTCGGTCATGCCATAGCCGATCGTGACTTGAACCATCTTGAGCCGCGACATGACTTCGCGCATCGTGGCGAGCGGGCAGGGTGATCCCGCCATGATCCCGGTGCGCAAAGTGCCAATCTGCGTGTGGGCGAGCGCTGGATGGTTGAGCAAAGCGATGAACATCGTCGGCACGCCATAGAGCGCGGTGCAGGCCTCTGCAGCAACAGCCTCGATCACCGCTGCGGGGTCAAAACTGTCTGATGGGTAGATCACCGCCGCGCCGCTGGTGACCCCGGCCAGATTGCCCAGCACCATGCCGAAACAGTGGTACAATGGCACCGGAACGCAGATCCGGTCATCGGGCGTCAGCTTCAGCGTGCGCCCGGTGAAATAGCCGTTGTTGAGAATGTTGCGGTGGGTCAGCGTGGCGCCTTTGGGCAGGCCGGTGGTGCCGCTGGTGAACTGCACATTGATCGGATCGTCGGGGCTGAGCGCCGCTGCCGCCGCATCAAGCGCCGCACGATCGGGCGTGACCGCCAGATCGGCCCAGCGCAAGCAGCCGGTGTGGGCCGCTTCGTCAAGCGTGACCACCAGCCGCAGCGTGGGCACGCGCAGCGGCCAGATTTCGCGCAGCATCGCGATATAGTTGCTGGTCTTGAACCGGCTCGCGGTCACCAGCACCGCACAGCCGACTTTGTTCAGCGCAAATTCGACTTCGCTGGTGCGATAGGCGGGGTTGATCGTGACGAGGATCGCGCCGATCCGCGCCGTCGCAAACTGGATCGCCGCCCATTGCGCGCAATTGGGCGACCAGATCCCGACCCGGTCACCCGCGCGCACGTCCCGGGCGATCAGGCCCGTGGCGATGCGGTCAACTTCGGCATCGAATTGGCCCCAGGTCCAGCGAAGGTCCTGATGGCGCGAGACCAGCGCGAGCCGGTCCCCCCAGCGCGCCGCTGCCTCGCGCAGCGCCGCGCCGATGGTCAGATCGAGCAAGGGCACATCGGTGGGCCCCCGCGCGTGCGACAGACCGGTCATGTTCAGCCCGGCCGCTTGATGTTGATCACCTGAAGCTGGCTATATTCGGCCAGCCCTTCGACCGACTGTTCGGCACCCAGCCCGGACTGCTTGAACCCGGCCATCGGGATGTGCGGGCCGATGCCGATATGCTGGTTGACCCACACCTGACCCGCCTCGATCCGCCCGGCGATGGCGATGGCCGCATCGATATCGTTGCTCCACACCGATCCGCCGAGGCCATAGTCACTGGCATTGGCGCGCGCGATCACATCGTCGATATCGTCGAACCGGATCACCGGCAGGATCGGACCGAACTGTTCTTCATCGACGATGCGCGCGCCGTCGGTGACATCGCGCACGATTGTCGGCTCGATGAAATAGCCCGCGCGCTCCATTGCCTTGCCCCCGGCGATCACCGTGCCTTCGGCGCGCGCCGATTCGAGGAAGCCCTTGACCTTTTCATATTGCGCGGCGTTCTGGATCGGGCCGATCGCGGTGCCCTGTTCCAGCCCGTCGCCGACCACCGCCTCTTGCGCAAGACGCGCCAGTTCGGCGCACATCGCGTCATAAATGTCGGCGTGGACATAAGCCCGCTTGATCGCGAGGCAGACTTGCCCGCAATTGAGAAAGGCATTGCCGAAGATCCCGGCAGCGGTGGCGCGCACATCGACATCCTTGAGCACGATCGCCGCATCGTTGCCGCCCAGTTCGAGCGTGATCCGCTTGAGCGTATCGGCGCTGTTGGCGGCGATCCGCTTGCCCGTCGCGGTCGATCCGGTGAAGCCGACTTTGGCCACGTCGCGGTGCGCGGTCAGATGCGGCCCCAGATCGTTGGCGTCGGTGATCACATTGACAATGCCCGCCGGGAAAATGTCCTTGCAGATCTCGCCCAGCAGCAGCGCGGTAACCGGGGTGGTCGGCGCCGGTTTGAGCACGATGGCATTGCCGGCGAGCACGGCCGGCCCGATTTTCCAGCACGCGACCAGCAGTGGAAAATTCCATGCGATGATCCCGACAACCACGCCGAGCGGCTGATGCCGCACGGCGATGTAGCCGGCGGCATCGTCCTGGATCACCCGATCGGGCAATTCGAGCGTGGCATAGTGGCGCAAATAGCCTTCGGTCCAGGCGATCTCGCCTTGCGCTTCGGGCAGCGGCTTGCCCTGCTCGAGCGTCAGCATGCGCGCTAGTTCGTCGCCGCGCGCGACAATCGCATCGGCCAGCGCGTTCAGCGCGGCACGGCGCTGCGCAATCGGAGTAGCGCCCCAGGCCGGTTGCGCGGCCTTGGCTGCGGCAATCGCGCAATCGGCATCGGCTACGGTGGCGTGTGGCACGCGGGCAAAGACCTCGCCCGTGGCGGGGTTGATCACATCGATATGCTGCGCAGTATCGACGAGTTGCCCGCCGATGAGCATGCGATATTCGGTCATGGTCCCTCTCCTTTATGGTTTGCCCGGTATTTTATCAGAACTTGCGGCCCAGCGTGAAGCCCCAGGTACGCGGCGCACCGATGTGGTTGTAGATGTAGTTGAACGCTGACCCGGTCTGAAGATCGACGCGCGAGGAGAAAAAGAACTGGTTGGTCAGGTTGCGGCCCCACGCCGAAACCGACCACTGCTTGTCGGCCGAAGCCCAGTCGATGTGCCCGCTGACCAGTTCGTAGCCCGCCTGGTTAAGGAACGGCTTGTTGTGAATGTCGAAGTACTGGTTCGACACGTGGCTGATCGCTGGGTGGATCGAAATCGACCCGAAATTGCCCTCGGCCACGGTCCAGTCCAACCCTGCGTCGACCGAGAAATGCGGCGCGTTGATCAACTGGTTGCCCGACACATCGAGCCCGTCGACCATCCCGCTGTCGACTTTGGCGCTCAGCCAACCCAAGTTGGAATGGAACGACAGCTTGTTATTGACCCGCAGCGCGATCTGGCCTTCGGCACCGAAGATGTGCGACCGGTCGACGTTGACGAGGATCTGGGCGCCGGTCTGGGGCACCACGCTGATGAACTGCTGATCGTGGTAGCGGTAATAGAAGCCGGCCAGATTGACCGTCAGGCGGCGGTTGAAGAACTGCCCCTTTTCGCCCACTTCAAACGCCGAAATGCTTTCCGGGCGGACCTGGTTGAATTCAGCCGGCAGAAAAAAGGCCTGCGCGTTGAAGCTGTTGCCGCGATAACCCGTGCTCCAGGTCCCGTAAAACAGCAGGTTGCGGTTGACGGCGTAGTCCAGCCCCAGCTTGCCGGTCAGGCGCTTGATCGAAAACGATTGCGCGACCGTCGCGTTGATATCGCCGGTGCCGGGGATATTGTTGTGCAGTGCCGCGCCCGAAGGGCCATAGACGATCGAGTTGAAATCGTATTGGCGCCCGTCATCCTGGGTATAGCGCACACCGCCGCGCAAGGTCAGGTTGCCCAGTTTCCAGTTGGCGTCGCCATAAAGGGCATAGCTGTGCTTGAGCTGGTTGAACTGGTTGGTAATCACACAGCCCAGCCCATAGCCGTTGGCAATGCAGTTGGCATCGCTGACCGGAGGCACATCGGAAAATAGCTGGAATCGGTTGGCATTCCAGACCATTTCGCGGTTGTAATAGGCCCCGAGGATGAAGTTCCATGGCTTTGACCACTTGGTGGTTAGCCGCAAGTCCTGCGCAAATTGCTTGGTGGTGTCGTAATACCAGATCACGATCGAATCGTTTGGCGCGCCCGAGGTGTGTTCGGGGATGATCAGATTGCCATAGTCGTATGACGTGATCGAGGTCAGCGCGAGGCCGTTGTCGAGGTCATAGTTCAAAGTCAGTGACGCCGACTGGGTCAGGTTGCGGCGGCGCCCGTCATTGTAGGACTCGGTTTGCCAGTTGCCCAGGCTGGCAGGGCGTGAGTAGTTCTGCGTGGAGCCCGGCGCATAGACGCCTGCACCTTCGCCGCCAGGGCCAGTCTGGACGTAGATGCCATAGTTGTAGGGGTTCTGAAAAGTCTGTTCCAGCCGCAGCAGCGCGCTGAACTGGCTGTTCGGCTTGTACAGCAGCGACACGCGGGCGCCCCAGTCGCGCTTTGAATCGAAATTGGCCTGGCCCGGGGTCACATTCTTGAACCAGCCGTCGGCGCTGTCGCCGGTAACCGCGACGCGGATCGCCAGTGTCTTGCTGATCGCGGTGTTGATCGCGGCCGAGGCGGAGAAGGCGTTGTAATTGCCATACCCAACCGTGGCATAACCGTTGGTATCAAAAGTGGGCGCGCGCGAAATCAGGTTGACGGCGCCGCCGGTGGTGTTCTTGCCATAAAGCGTGCCCTGTGGGCCGGACAGCACTTCAAGATGGTCAATATCGAAAAAGCCGAGGCCGAGCAGCGCCGGGTTGCCCTTATAGACTTCGTTATAATAAGTCGCGATCGGGCCGCTCTGGTTGAGCGAATAGTCCGACATCGACACCCCGCGCAACGAGTAGAGCGGCGTGGAATCGCCCGTGGTGTTGGTCGAATGCAGGTTGGGCACCAGGCTGACCAGATCGCCCGCCTCCGTAATATGGGCTTTGGCGAGAGCATCGGCGCTGAACGCGGTGACTGTAGCGGGAATGTCCTGCGCGCGTTCCTTGCGCTTTTGCGCGACGACGAGGATTTCCTGATTGACCGGCTCTTCGG
>JAYTHT010000216.1:0-5068 GCA_043732365.1 Novosphingobium sp.
CCTTCTGGAATATCGCCGACCGCTTCGCCCAGCGCCTCAAGATACCGGATATGCGCCGATCGCGCGAGCACGTCGACCTGGCCACCGGCGTCGTTGATATAGTATTCGCGGATCACCTTGTGCCCGGCAAAGCACAGCAAAGACGCCAGCGCATCGCCGACGACCGCGCCCCGGCAATGGCCCATGTGCATCGGCCCGGTCGGATTGGCCGAGACATATTCGACATTGACGACGCTGCCCTGCCCTAATGTCGACCGGCCAAAGTCATTGCCGCCTTGCGCGATCAGCCGCAGTTCGCCCAGCCATGTTGCAGGCGTCAGCCGCAAATTGATAAACCCCGGCCCGGCAATGTCCGCCGTGGTCACGCGTGCATCCTTGCGCAATTCGTCGATCAGCAATGCGGCCAGCGCGCGCGGATTGGTGCCGGCGGGTTTGGCCAGGACCATTGCCGCATTGGTCGACAGATCGCCATGCGCAGGATCGCGCGGCGGTTCGGTGGTGACGCCGCCCCGCGCCAGCCCGCCCGGCAGCGCGCCCGTGGCCACAAGCGCGTCGAGCGCACGATCGATCACGCCGGCAAATTCGGCGAATAACGTGCGCTGGGACGCAGGCAAAGTGTCGGGTGCGGTCTGGGTCATGGTTAGCGGTCTTTGCAATAGCGGATTATGCGCCAGCAAGGAAAGCCCCCGTGCCACGCACGAGGGTCCCCAATTGGCTCGGGACCGGGGCGATTGCCGCCGGTCGCATTCATGTCATCAGGATGTGCATCAACGAGTGGCGTTGTACGACAGCTGTTGGTCGGTCATCTGAAACCCGATCAACACTTCGAATGTCGCCTTGGCCAGCGCGGCCTTGACATCGGGCAGCGACAGCGGGTCGACTGCCGCGTCGGTGTCGCCCGGCTTGCGTTTGCGCAACAGGCGATCACGGATCGATTTGGGCAAAGTTGCCTCGTCGCGGCTGACCACGCTGGTCGCGGTGGCATGCGCCGATGCCCGATCCTGGCCATCGGCAAAATCAACCGCGACCGAACCGAGATGTTTTGCCACGATCGTCGTGCCAGCGCGCTGGACCACAGAGAAATACGGATAAACGATGCGCCGCGCGCCGTGCGGATCGTTGCGGCGCACCATCACGTCGAAATCAACTTTGGTCGTCAATTGCGCCAGGCCCGCGGCATTGTCGCAGTGGCTGCGCAAATTGGTGATCGCAGCGACGGTGTCGATCGCGGTCGAATCCACCCGCCCCGGGGCAAGCACAGTGACATCGCCGGTCATTTCGGGGATTTCGACAATCGGGCACGGGCTGCGCAGCGCGGTCACACCGACCGTGTCATCCACCACCAGTTCGCCATGGTTCTTGGAACAGCCGGCCAGCACCAGCAAAGACATCATGGTCAGCGTGATGCTCAGCGTTACTGGCGCGCCGATACGGGCAAGTCGGAGAGTTTTAGCGGACATCAGGGCGCGCAATCCTTAAAGGCTATCGATCGTCGTAAACGGAGCAGGAGCCGAACACCTGCGGGTCCCTCTCTAGCCAGCCACGCCGCTTAGGGCAATCTCCGCCTGCCGCATCCTTTTCGCCAGAAAACAGTGAATAAGCCTAATTCTCGCGAAAACCGCCGCAAGCCCGTTTTCCCGCGAAAACGGGCCGCAACGTTTTTGCGAAAAAAGCGGTTCCCACTTGTTCGCTGCTTGCTTTAAAGACCTGCCGCATGACCATGCAACCCGCCCAGCCGATTACCGCCCAGCCGGTCACTGCCCAGCCGGTCACTGCACCGACCCGACCTTTGCGCGTGCTGATCGCGGCGCCGCGCGGGTTTTGCGCGGGTGTCGACCGCGCGATCGAAATCGTCGAACGCGCGATCACCCGCTATGGCGCGCCGGTCTATGTGCGCCATGAAATCGTCCACAATCGCTATGTCGTCGATGGGTTGAAAGCCAAAGGCGCGGTGTTTGTCGAGGAACTGGACGAAGTGCCCGATGGCGCCCCGGTGGTGTTCTCTGCCCATGGCGTGCCCAAAAGCGTGCCCGCCGATGCGATATCGCGCGGGCTCGACTGGCTGGATGCGACATGCCCGCTGGTCAGCAAAGTCCATCGCCAGGCCGAGCGCCAGGTAGAGGCAAGCCGCCACATCCTGTTTATCGGCCATCGCGGCCATCCCGAAGTGATCGGCACAATGGGCCAGGTGCCGCCGGGCAATATCACGCTGGTCGAAACGGTTGCCGATGTCGCGGCGCTCGATCTGGCCGCTGACCTGCCGCTGGCGTATCTCACCCAGACAACGCTGTCGGTCGATGACACGGCCGCGATCATCGCCGCGCTGACCGCCCGGTTTCCCGCGATCGTCGGTCCGCGCGGCGAAGACATCTGTTACGCAACTTCAAACCGGCAGGATTCGGTCAAGGCGATTGCCGGGGATTGCGACCTGGTGCTGGTGATCGGTGCGCCCAACAGCTCCAATTCGCTGCGCCTGGTCGAAGTGGCCGAACGCAGCGGCGCGCGCAGCCAGTTGATCCAGCGCGCCGACGAGATCATGCCCGAATGGCTGATCGGTGTGGATACGATCGGCGTGACCGCCGGGGCGTCAGCACCCGAAGTGCTGGTGCGTGAAGTCATCGATCGGCTGGGCCAGTTGCGCCCGATCACGACGGAAACGGTGACCACCGCCGAAGAACACATGGTCTTCAAATTGCCGCGCCAACTGCTCGACTGACGGAAAGCACTCCGAATGGCGGTTTATACGCATTTGCGCGCAGAGGACATTGCCGCGCTGATCGCGGCCTATGACGTGGGCACGCTGGTCAGCGCAAAAGGCATTGCCGAGGGGGTGTCGAACAGCAACTGGTTGATCGAGACAAGTGGCAGCGCAAGTGCCGGCGGCAGCGATGGAATTGGCACGCGCTACATCCTGACGATGTACGAATTCCGCATCGATACTAACGAATTGCCGTATTTCCTCTCGCTGCTCGACCATCTGTCGGCCCACGGCTGCCCCGTACCACGCACCATCCATGACCGCGACGGTGCGTTGTATCGGAAAATCGGCGACAAATCGGTCGCACTGATCGAATTCCTGCCCGGCGTTTCGGTCGGCAGCCCCACCCCGGCACAGGCGCATGTGGTTGGCAGCGAACTGGCGCGGCTGCATCTGGCGGCGGCGGATTTCCCGGCCACGCGCGCCAATACGATGGGCATCGCCGAATGGCAGCGGCTGGCTGCGGAATGCGGCGATGCCGAACTGGCGGCGATCGATCCCGCGCTGGCGACGCTGATCGCGCAGGACCTGCCGCGTATTGCTGCGGCCTGGCCCAGCGGCCTGCCACAATCGGTGATCCATGCCGACCTGTTTCCCGACAATGTGCTGGTGCTGGGCGATGCGATCACCGGGCTGATCGATTTCTATTTCGCGTGCAATGACGTGACCGCCTACGATCTGGCGGTGACGCATCTGGCATGGTGCTGGGACGATTGCGGGTTTCGGGACGGGTTTCGCGACGACTTGTCGCGGGCGCTGTTGGCCGGGTACGAGGCGGTGCGGCCCCTGTCCGCCGCCGAACGCGCCGCGCTGCCGCTGCTGGCCCAGGGCGCGGCCATGCGCTTTATGATGAGCCGCGCGTATGACTGGATTCACACCCCGGGGGATGCGCTGGTCACGCGCAAAGACCCGCTGCCGCTGGCCCGCCGGCTGATATTTTATCGCGACAACACAGGACTTTTTGCTTGAAACCGATTGAAATTTTTACCGACGGCGCGTGCAAAGGCAATCCCGGCAAAGGCGGCTGGGGCGCGTTGTTGCGCATTGGCGACCACGAAAAGGAATTGTCCGGATCGGACCCGGCCACCACCAACAACCGCATGGAAATGACCGCGGCAGTGCGCGCGCTGCAGGCCTTGCGCGAACCATGCTCGGTGCGGTTGCACACCGACAGCCGCTATGTGATCGACGGCATGACCAAATGGATGTTTGGCTGGATCAAAAAAGGCTGGAAAACCGCCGACAACAAACCGGTCAAGAACGAAGATTTGTGGCGCGCGCTGGCTGATGCGGCAAAGGGTCACAAAATCGACTGGATCTGGGTCAAAGGCCACAACGGGCATGTCGAGAACGAACGAGTTGATAAGCTTGCAAGTGACGCGGCTATGGCAGCATGATTATCTAAACGCGTTTCCCCACGCCCGCTCAGGATTAGCGGATCCTGAGGTTAGTCGCCGCGCGAAATCGCCCCGGCGTATACCGGCTGGCATCAATCGCTTCGGTCATCTTGTCGCGCCCACTGGCCATCACCAATTGCGCCGCCAGACGCGCCGCCGCAGGCGCGGTCTGAATGCCGAACCCGCCTTGCCCGGCAAACCAGAAGAATCCTGGCACCACCGGATCAAAGCCGTACACCGGCAGCCGGTCGGGGGCAAAACTGCGCAAGCCCGCCCAGCGCCGTTCGACCGCAGCAATCCGCCAGTCAAGCACATGTTCAAAGCGGTCGATCGCGATCGCAATATCGAGTTCTTCAGGCGCAACATCGTGTGCGATGTCGGGGGTCTCGTCGTGGGGAGACACCAGCAAGCGGCCGCTTTGCGGTTTGAAATAAAAGTCCCCGTCGATGCCAAATGTCAGCGGCATAGCGGCGGGCGGCAGCGGATCGGTGCGCACTTGCACGATCGTTCGGCGCAAGGGAGTTATGCCCAGCGGTGCCGCACCGGCAAGCGCCGCAATCGTATCGGCCCAGGCCCCTGCGGCATTGACGACAATGCCAGCGCGCACTGTACCGTCAGCCCAGGACAACCGCCAATCACCACCATCGCGCTCCACAATTTCGATGCGCGCGCGCAGTTTCATCACACCGCCCGACCGCCGCGCCAGAGTCAGGTAATGCTGATGCAACCCGGCCACGTCGATATCCGCGCCGCGCGCTTCATAGGCGCCATGGCACCAATCGGACCGCAGCCCGGGCACCAGGGCGGCAATTTGTGCACGGTCCAGCATTCGCACATCGACGCCCAGACCCGCATAGCGATCGACAAACCCCTCGACCCGTTCACGATCCTGCGCCCGGCCAATCGTCAAACC
>JAYTHT010000217.1:0-5060 GCA_043732365.1 Novosphingobium sp.
CGCGGCAGGCGCGACCAACAGCGAAATCACCACCAGCGACCGCGCCAGCCTGATGGATCAGCGCGACAGCCTGCTGAACAAAATCAGCCAATACGCCGACATCGCCACGACAGTTCAACCCGACGGCGTCGTCAACGTCAATATCGGCGGAGTCAGCGGCCCCCCGCTGGTATCAGGCAGCACAACCAATACACTTGCGATCACGACCCAAAGCGATGGCACGCAATCGCTGGCGGTGGGCAATGCTGCGGTCACGCTGGGCGGTGGGTCGATCGCGGGCAACCAGGCCGCGCTGACCAAATTGAGCCAGATCAGCACCAATCTGGACCGCCTGGCCGCATCGATTGCACAGGTCGTCAACACCACCCAGGCCAATGGCGCCGATCTGACCGGGGCCACCGGCACCGCGCTATTTTCCGGCACGACCGCCGCCACGCTGGCCATGACCACCAGCAGCGGCAGCGCAATCGCCACCGCCGCCGCCGGATCTGCGGCCAAGAGCGCGGATCCAACCAACTTGTCCGCGCTGTCCACCGCGCTGGGTACGCTCGATCCGTCGGACACGATGAACAACATCCTGACCGACATTTCGGGATCGGTGCAAAGCGCGACCACGACCCGGACCACCCTGCAAACCCTGTCGAGCGCCGCATCGTCCAGCCTGGCGAGCCAGGCCGGGGTCGATCTCAACGCCGAGGCGATCAATCTCGTCAAATTTCAGCAGGCATTCCAGGCGTCGAGCAAAGTGATGCAGACCGCCAACACTATTTTCACCAGCATTCTCAACCTGACCGCCTGATCGGCCGCAGCAATGAGGGCACCGCAATGACTATCACCACATCGACCAGCACCAGTTCGTTTTACGCCACCGCCGCGCAACAGCTTTCGTCGTTGCAGGCCCAGGTCAACGCGGTCGACAATTCGATCAGCAGCGGCAGCCAATACGCGACCGCGTCGGCCAATCCCGAAGCGGCGGCGCAAATGCGCATCCTGCAATTGCAGGATAGCACCGCGACCGTCGACACCGCCACGGCCAACCGGGCAACGGCCAATCTGCAACTGGCGGATTCGGCGATGTCGCAGATGGTCAATGACATCAACAAAGCCAGGACGCTGACCACGCAGGCGGCGACGGGCACGCTGACCGATCCGCAGCGCGCGTCCATCGGCACGCAATTGTCGCAAATCCAGAATGACATGATGAGCCTGGCCAACACCAGCGACGTCAACGGCAATGCATTGTTTGGCGGCGGGGTCAGCGCCAGTGCCTATACGACCGACAGCAGCGGCAAGGCGGTGTATGGCGGCGCGGCCACGTCGCAGACGCTGGCGATCGGCGGCGGGCAAAGCGTGCAGACCAGCCTGACCGGGCCCGAAGTATTCAGCATGACCGATGCCAATGGCAATTCGACCAATGTCATCGACGCGATCGGATCGCTTGCCACCGCGCTCAAAGCGGGCGGGGCCGCTGCACAGACGGCTGCGCAAAACGGGTTGACCACGCTATCCAACGGACTGGACGCGGTGACGACCGCGCAGACCGTGATCGGCGCGCGCGAATCCTGGATCACGCTCAACACGCAGAACCAGACCGCGCAAAGCACCGCGCGCGCCACTGCGGAATCGCAGATTGGCGACACCGATGTATCGACCGCGGCGATCAAGCTGCAACAGCTGACCACCGCGCTTCAGGCCAGCCAATCATGTTTCGTGCGGTTGTCATCCCTGTCGTTGTTCAGCGTCATTGGTAACTAAACGCCACGACGCAGGCACCTAAACCCAGTAATACGGAGTACCGATTTTCATGTATGCTGGTCTCGGCATTGTCGTTCTGCTCGTCATGGTCTTTGGCGGTTTTGCCTTTACCGGTGGCGCGCTCGGCCCGGTGATGGAAGCCATCCCGCACGAAATGCTGATCATCGGCGGCGCCGCATTGGGCGCCACGATCACCGGCAATTCCCTGCACGAACTCAAAGGGCTGGGCGCTGGGCTGGCCAAAGTATTCAAAGGGCCCAGGCATTCCAAGCAGGACCATATCGATGCCATCGTGCTGTGTACGCGCCTGATGAAAATCCTGCGCAGCGATGGCCCGGTCGCGCTGGAAGCGCATGTGACCGATCCGGGCAATTCACCGATTTTCGCCGAATTTCCCAAGATCGCCAGCCACAAGGCGCTGGTCGCGTTGATCTGCGACACGCTGACGCTGATCGTGGTCAGTTCCGGCACGCTGGAAGTGCACGCGGTCGAGGACGTGATGGACCACGCGATGAAAACCCATTTCCACGAAGGCGCAGAGGCGCACCATGCGCTGCAAGGGCTGGCAGACGCCTTGCCCGCCTTGGGGATCGTCGCCGCCGTTCTCGGCGTGGTCAAGACAATGGGGTCGATCGACAAACCGCCTTCGATCCTGGGCGCGATGATCGGTTCGGCGCTGGTCGGTACGTTCATGGGCGTGTTGCTGGCTTATGGCATTGTCGCGCCACTGGCGGGGCGGTTGAAACAAGTGCTCGATCAGGATGAAATGATCTTTCAGGCGGTCAAGCAAGTGATGGTCGCATCGCTGCACGGCTGGCCGCAACCGCTGGTCGTGGAAAGCGCGCGTTCGGGTCTGGGTCATGCTTTCCGTCCCGGGCTGTCTGAACTGCTTGACGCCTTGCGCGGTCGGTAACGATGGCCAAGCCCAAACCTAAAGAACTGCCCCGGCCGATCATCGTCAAGAAAATCACGATTGTCGCCGCCGGCCACCATGGCGGCGCGTGGAAAGTGGCCTATGCCGACTTCGTCACCGCGATGATGGCGTTCTTTCTGTTGATGTGGCTGCTGGGCGCGACCACCGAGAAACAGCGCAAGGGCATTGCCGACTATTTCACGCCGACTCTGGTCAAGACCCGCAAGGGCAGCGCCGGGTCGTATGGCCTGCTCGGCGGATCGTCGCTGACCGATGCGGATACCTATCAGCATCGCGCCGGGCAGACCGGCACAAAGACGATGACTATTCCGCGCGATATGACCGGCGGGCCCAAAGATGGCGGATCAAAGGCCAAACGCACCGCCGCACTGGAACAGAAACTGCAGCAGAAACTGGCCAGTAACGCACACCTGAAAAAGCTGGCCAAGCAAGTCCATCTGACGATGACACCCGAAGGGATCCGGCTCGACCTGATGGACGATACCGATTTTTCGATGTTCCGGCTGGGCACCACGCTGCTGACCCCGCAAGCGGTCGAACTGATCCAGACGATTGCCCAGGCGATCGCGTCCGAACCGGGCGGACTGACTGTGCGCGGCCATACCGACGCCCTGCAATGGCGGCCGGGCGATCCAGCCAACAACTGGTCGCTGTCGGCCGGGCGGGCAGAAACCACGAGGCAGGCGCTGATGCACTCTGGCGTGGCCGAAAACCGCTTTCGCCGGATCGAAGGGGTCGCCGATCAAGAGCCACTGCTGCCCGCCACCCCGGCCGATCCGCGCAACCGGCGGATGTCGATCTTGCTGATGGACCCGTGATCGCACCGAACTGCCAGACCAGACAGATTACACCCGGCGATCTTGCGATCGCCGGGTGTTTTATTACCGGTCCGCGCCGGAGAACACGGCCCGATAAATCACTTTAACAGCAACAGCACGTTCTGAAGGCTTTGCGTGGCCTGGGCCGGCATCGCGGTCGAGGCTTGTGCCTGGATCTGCGATTGGCGAGCTGGGTCGTGGATGCCAAACAATCGGTGCCCTGGATCTGGCGCGTCGTTCCGATACTGCGACGCTGCCATAAGCCGCCACGAGCGGCCCGCGGGGTTGCCACTGGACTGCGTCGGAGCGAGCGGGGATGGCAATCCTGATCGGCCAGGATCACTACAGCTTCATCTGACCGCGCGCCAATGACAAGCTGGTGATGGTGATGTTCAAGTTCCCGACCACCGAGGTCCACCAGTTTTGCGCCGCGCGCAACGGGGCCTGCGTCGTGTTGATTCGGTCAGCGCGGTTATCGACATTGGTAATCGTACTGGCCGCCGCAGTCGCGGTCGACACATCGAGCGCCTGCGTCGCGCCGCGTGACGCGCAGCAGTGCGTATTGCCGCCGGGTTCGCCTTGTCGTGTGACGACAAAACCCCGCTGCCCGGTGGAGACGGGCAGCGGGGTTTTGGCAATCCAGCCGCGCGGTGGAGACGCGCGGCTGAAAGCGGGAACGGTTTACTTCAACAGTGACAGCACGCTCTGCTGGCTCTGGTTGGCCTGGGCCAGCATCGCGTTCGAGGCTTGTGCCAGGATCTGCGACTTTGCGAGCTGGGTCGTGGATGCCGAATAATCGGTATCCTGGATCTGGCTGCGCGCCGATGACAAGTTGGTGATGTTGGTATTCAGGTTGTTGACCACCGATGTCAGGCGGTTTTGCGCTGCGCCCAGCGATGCTTGCGTCGTGTTGACTCCGGTCAGCGCGCTGTCGACATTGGTAATCGTAGTGGCTGCCGAAGCTGCGGACATTACATCGAGCGACTGGGTCGTGCCGCTTGCCGCGCTGTAGCTGGTATTGCCGGTGCCACCGGTCGTGCCAAAGAACGCCGTGCCGTTGAACGCCTGTGAATCGATAACGACGGAGTTGCCCGAACTTGCCGAGGAATTGGCGCCGGTCTGGATTGTGAACTTGGCATCCTGCGATCCGTCGGTGGCAGGGACGCCCGATGTGACCGCAAACACGTTTACGCCGTTGAATTGCGTGCTGTTGAGGATCGAAGACATCTGCTGCGTCAGGTTCGACACTTCGGTCTGCATCGAAGTGCGATCCGATGCCTGATATGTGCCAGAGCTCGACTGCACCGCCAACTGGCGGACGCGCTGCAGCATGTTGGTCACTTCGGACAACCCGCCACCGGCGGTCTGGGCCAACGCAATACCGTCGTTCGAATTCTGGACGGCCTGCGTCATGCCGTTGATCTGCGATGTCATCGTGTTCGAAATGGCCAGGCCCGCTGCGTTGTCGGCGGCGCTGTTGATTTTCAGACCGGTCGACAGCTGCTGCATCGCCGTTGATTGCATCATTCTGGCAGAGTTCGAGGCGTTTGCCG
>JAYTHT010000218.1:0-1426 GCA_043732365.1 Novosphingobium sp.
GTGGATCAGCGCGGGAATATGCCCTTTGGCCAGGGCGTCGATCACCGCAATTTCGACGTGACCGCGTTTCAGCCCGCGCAAATCCTCGATTTGCGCTAATACGTCTGACAGGTTTTTTTGCCAGCGGCCGCCTGCTGCCATGAGCACTTCGCCAGCTGCGGTCAGGCGCAGGCCGGTGGACAGGCGTTCGAACAGCGGCAGGCCCAGGTCTGCCTCGGCATTGAGGATCTGGCGATCGATCGCAGAGGCAGAGACATTGAGTTCCTCTGCGGCGCGGCGGATCAAACCGAGCCGACCGACCACGACAAAATAGCGCAGGAAACGCGAAAAGGCCGGCATTGGGAGGTTGCTCGTATTTTTGGAACGGGTTTCCCGAAATCATTGCATTAATGCGTGCAGCGTCAAGCGCTTTACTGGAACTTGGGAATCGCATCGAAGCCTGCTAGGCGGCGCCCCATGTTGACAATTTCTGGCCTTACAGTGCGCCTTGGCGGGCGCGACATCATTTCTGACGCCAGCGCGATGATCCCGCCGCGCGGCAAAGTCGGGCTCGTGGGCCGCAATGGCGCGGGCAAATCGACGCTCGTCAAAACACTGATCAAGGAAATCGAGCCCGACGGGGGCTCGGTCGAGATGCCGCGTGGCTGCCGGCTTGGCTATATTGCCCAGGAAGCGCCCAACGGTTCGGCCACGCCATTCGATACCGTGCTCGCGGCCGATGTCGAACGCACACGGTTGATGCACGAATCCGAAACCGAGACCGATGCGCACCGGCTGGGCGATATTCACGACCGTCTGATCGCTATTGACGCCTATGCCGCGCCTGCGCGCGCCGGGCGCATCCTGTCGGGGCTGGGGTTCGATGAAGCCGCGCAAGGCCAGCCGCTCGATTCGTTTTCGGGTGGCTGGAAAATGCGTGTGGCGCTGGCTGCGCTGCTGTTTTCCGAACCCGATGTGCTGCTGCTCGACGAACCGTCGAACCACCTTGACCTCGAAGCGACGCTCTGGCTGGAAAACTTCCTGAAAAGCTATCCCGCGACTTTGCTGGTGATCAGCCACGAGCGTGATCTGCTCAACACCGTAGTCGATCACATCCTGCATCTGCACGGCGGCAAGCTGACGCTGTATCCCGGCGGGTATGATGATTTCGAACGCCAGCGCGCCGAACGCGCGGCGCAAGCGGCCTCATTTGCCGCCGCGCAGGATGTGCAGCGGGCCAAGCTGTCCGAATACATCGCCCGCAACAGCGCGCGCGCATCGACTGCCAAGCAGGCGCAAGCGCGTGCCAAGATGCTGGCGCGGATGCAGCCGATCGTGGCGTTGAGCGAAGATCCCTCGCTTAGTTTTGATTTCCCCGATCCCGATGAACTGCGCCCGCCGCTGATCACGCTCGATCTGGCGAGTGTCGGCTATGGCGATACGCCGA
>JAYTHT010000219.1:0-5040 GCA_043732365.1 Novosphingobium sp.
TTGGGCAGGCCCGACGACGGCACCGATACGACCGGGTTTTACAACGCGGAATTCTATGTCCCGCTCAAACCCGCGAGCGAATGGCCTGGCCATCCGACCAAGGAAGCGCTGACCAAACAAGTCAGCGATGAGCTGGCGGCGCCCTTTCCCGGGGTTTCCTTCGAATTTTCGCAAACCATCGAGGATAACGTCGAAGAGGCGGCCTCGGGCGTCAAAGGACAGAATTCGGTCAAGCTGTATGGTGCCGATCTCGATGCCATTCAAAAGGCCGCGTATCAGATAAAATCGGTGCTGGGCGGTGTGCGCGGCATCACCGATCTGACCGTGTTCGACGCAGTGGGCCAGCCCACCGTGAACATCAAGGTCGACCGGCTAAAGGCTGCGAAATACGGCCTTGCGCCCGGTGACATCAACGCCGTAGTCCAGGCCGCAATCGGCGGCCAGGCGGCGGGCAGCAATGTCTATGAATATGGCTCTGATCGCAATTTCCCGATTATCGTGCGCCTGGCGCCGGAATATCGCAACAGTCTGGACGCCATCCGCAAAATCCCCGTTGCAGTGCCCAATACGACCGGCGGCATCACCCAGGTGCCGCTGGCAACGGTGGCCGACATTCAACTGGTTTCCGGATATTCGATGATTTATCGCGAAAACCAGAGCCGGTATATCCCGATCGGGTTCGCAGTCCGTGGCCGCGATCTCGGCGGCGCCATCCTCGAGGCGCAAGCCAAGATTGATAAACAGATCAATCTGCCCGCAGGTTCGCGGCTGGAATGGGTCGGCGAATTCGGCGAATTGCAGAATGCGCTGGCACGCCTCGAAATCGTCGTGCCCATCGCCTTTCTTGCCATTGGCGTGCTGCTGTTCATCAATTTCGGGTCGATCCGCGATACGCTGCTGGCGGCAAGCGTGATGCCGATGGCGCTGGTCGGCGGTATTTTTGCGCTCTATTTCACCGGGATACCGTTTTCGGTCTCCGCCGCGATCGGCTTTATCGGGCTGTTCGGCATTTCGGTGATGGGTGGCATCCTCGTCCTGTCGTATTACAACCAGATGCTGGTGGCCGGAATGCCGCGCGATGAGGCGATCCTGCATGCGGCCAGAACCCAGTTCCGCCCGGTGATGATGACCTGCATCGCGGCCTGCGTCGGATTACTGCCCGCAGCGGTTGCGACCGGCATCGGCAGCCAAGTGCAAAAACCGCTGGCATTGGTCGTGGTCGGCGGGATCCTGCTGGCGCCGATCCTGATCCTGGTTGTCCTGCCGGCGATGATCAGCACGTTCTCGAAACGACCAGAGAACCTTGACCCAAAACCGCCACTGCCCAATCCTCCATCTCAAAAACCGCCCCCTCAAAATCCGTCCCCTCAAAATCCGTCACTGCCGCTGGAGGCATCGCAATGACCCGGGCGCATCGCTTCTTCCTTGCTGCCGGGCTTGCCACAGCAATGACCGCGCTGGTCTCCGGCTGCACGGTCGGACCCAATTTTCACGCTCCGGCGGCCCCGGTGCAAACCGGTTACGACCATGATGGCACCCAACCGATGGCCGGGCCCGGCGGCATCGCCGGCGGTACGCAGCAATGGGTCGCAGGCGCGCCGCAGGATATGTGGTGGCACGCATATGGCTCGGTGCAGCTCGACACGCTGGTCGATGAAGCGCTGCGGGCCAACACCGACCTGGCTGCGGCCAATGCTGCGTTGAAAGCGGCGCATGAAACATGGCTGGCGACACGCGGCATTCTGTTGCCCACGGTCGATGGCGCGCTGGGCACCAGCCGCAACAAAAGCTCGCAATACTTGTCGCCAGTGCTCAATTCGACGACGTTCAACTATGGTCTCCAGACCGCGCAAGTGAATGTCGGCTATCAACTCGATGTGTTCGGGCTGAACCGGCGCACGGTCGAACAATCGCACGCGCAATATGACATGCAGGTCTATCAAACCCAGGCCGCGCGGATTTCGCTGATCAACAATGTGGTTGCAGCGGCCTTTCTCGAAGCGTCGCTGCGCGCGCAATTGGCGGCCCAGGACCGCATGATCGCGATCCAGCGGCAAACACTGGATATCCTGCACCGCCAACGGGCTGCGGGCCAGATTGCGGGCGCCGACGTGCTCGCACAGGATGCTGCGCTGGCGCAGTCAGAGGCCGCATTGCCCCCGTTGCGCCGCGCGCATGCGCAGGCGCGCGACCTGATCGCCTATCTTACCGGGCGCAGCGCCGCCACCGCGCTGCCCGATGCGATCGATCTCGACAAAGTTGCGCTTCCGCGTGATCTGCCGCTGTCGCTCCCATCGGAGCTCGTGCGCCAGCGCCCCGACATTCGCGCGGCAGAGGCCAATTTGCATGTCGCCAGCGCAGGGGTCGGCATCGCGACTGCCAACCGCCTGCCGCAATTGACGCTATCGGCCAGCGCGGGCGGCAGTTCGGGCGGATGGGGCAGTCTGCTGTCGGCGGCCAATTCGTTCTGGTCGATCGGCGCGGGTCTGACGCAGCCGATTTTTGCCGGTGGCGCTCTGCTGCACAAACAGCGCGCGGCGCGGGCGGCCTATGAACAAGCCGATGCCCAGTACAAATCGGCCGTGCTCGCCGCGTTTCAAAATGTCGCCGACACGCTTGCGGCGCTGCGCACCGACACCGACGCGTTGAACGCCGATGTCAGGGCGCGCGATGCCGCGCAAGCCAGCATGAAAGTCTCGCGCCATTTGTTCGAACAGGGCCAGACTTCGTTTGCCAACGCACTGATCGCCGAAACCGCGCTGCGCCAGGCCGAACAGACGCTGGTCCAGGCCCAGGTCGCGCGCCTGACCGATACCGCCGCGCTGTTCGAAGCGCTCGGTGGCGGATGGGAGATTATGCCGAAGCGCTGAACACTGGCCAGCGTTGCGCAAAGCGGCCCTGGTCAAACACCGCCAGATCACCGAACTGGAGCATCAACGCCTCGCTTTGGCGTGGGCGCAGGAATACGCTGTCATCGGGTCTCAAATGGACCCGCCATGACCCGGTCAACAATTCCTGGTTGCTCGACAGCCCGATCAGATCGCTGGTCTGGAGCCCCGGCGGTGAGATCGGATCAGCCAGCCAGTGCCCGCCAAAGATATAGATCGCCTGCGCCGTATTTGGATCCACGAATGCCAGCGGGCGATCGAGATACCCATGGCCGGGCAAATCCAGCCCGCGCCCGGCCTTGATCACCGGCGTGGCGATAAACAGCGCGGGCACAAATCCGGCATTTTCGGTGATATCGAAATCGTTCGGCTTGACGAATGCCGACCCGACCGAAACTTCGTTGGCCACGGTGCCGCGCGTATGGCGCATCACAGTATAGCTACCCGCCGAATTCAGCGTCAGGCGATGGGGGTCGCCGGGCACCACCGCGGCCAAAGTATGGATCGCACTGGCATAGCGCGCCTGTGCATCGGCCCACGCAGCATCGCCATTGCCCAGCTTTGCAACATGCGCGTCATAGCCCATCAACCCGGCAATATCGAAGCAGTCCGCCGCCAATGCCGCTTTCAACCCGGCAGCCAGCGCATCGGCACCGTCAAACCCGCCGCGATGCAGCCCGACATCGATCTCGAAACTCAGCATCATGCGTGTCGCATTGGCGCGCGCAATCGCGGCATAGGCCGCGATGCGTTCGGGCGTATCGACCAGCCATTGCACTTTGCCCAGTGCCGCCACGCCCTGGCTGGCATACAATTCCGCAACCAACGCCGCAGGCAGGGGTTTTCCGATCAAATAGTCGCCGCCGGGATGCAGCGCGATCATCTCGGCCAGCATCGCGCCATTGAACACCATGAAGCGGTCGGTGCCGAGCCCTTTGGCCACCCGGTCAAGCAGCGTCGGGCACGGCAACGATTTGACCACGATGCGCACCGGCAAATGCGCCCGCCCGACGGCATCGCGCAACCGCGCGATATTGGCATCGAGCCGGGCCGCATCGACCACCAGCGTGGGCTGCGCCAGTCCGGCCTGCGCCAGCGCGCCTTGCAATCCGGAAAAATAGCGATCGTGGTCGCCGCCCGCATTGCCCCGGCGCAGCAGCGACCCGCCCGCGCCGATAACAACCACACCCCCGATCCCGATCAGCGCCGCGCGGCGCGACAGCCTAACCACGACGCAACACCGTGGCGAGATAGGGGTTGAGCAGCTTACCCTCCGGATCCAGTGCCTCGCGCACCGCCAGCGCATCTTTCCAGCGCGGATAGAGCGCGGCGAAGTCGTCGTATTTCAGGCTGTTGAGCTTGCCCCAATGCGGCCGCCCGCCATGCCGCCGCAAAATCGGCTCGATCAGCGTATAAAAGAACGCATAATCGTCCTTGTAATAGGCATGCACCGCGATCGAGCCGCTGGCGCGCCTGTAAAACGGCGACAGCCAGGCATCGTCGGGGGCAATCGCGCGCACTTCGACCGGGATGAACACGTCGCTGCGATGGCGCTCGATCGCATCGACCACTTCGCGCAATGCGGCAATCTGGGTCTCGCGCGGCAGGTGATATTCAATCTCTCGATTGCGCACCGATCGTTCGTTGGACAACAGTTTCCATCCTTCATCGATCGCGATCTGATCGGGCATGTCGGCCACCACGCGGTCGAGCGTGGCAAAGCGCAAAGGTGCGGCGAATTCGAACAGATCGCGCACCTGTTTCAGCTTCATCTGGCCATCGGTATCGGTATCGGGGCCGCGCGGGCGCACCGCTTCGTCGGTTGGGTCGTGGGTGATGACCTGGCCGTAATGGCTGAACGGGATGATATAGAATTCAACATTGCGATGCCGCCGTACCAGATCGTCCCACCCATCCATGAGTTCGTCGCGATGGCGCATCGCGGTCACTTTCTTCACCCGCTGCAACGGATGGTTGCGCAACGTAAACCGGGTCATCACGCCAAACGCGCCAAGCCCGACACGCGCCGCGTTGAACACGTCGGCATTGCTGGTCGCGCTGCATTCGATCACATCACCGCGCGGCGTAGCGATATCGAATGCGACAATGCCGCCGTGCACCGCGGTCAACCCGCCGCCCGTGCCATGCGTGC
>JAYTHT010000220.1:0-1421 GCA_043732365.1 Novosphingobium sp.
GTGGCGCTCAAAATCCGGTCGGAAGACCTGTTTCCTGACAACTGGATTTACATCCACGACAGCAAGGTCCGCGTCGGACGCATTCAGAATTTCCGGTCGTGGTCGCCCGAAATGGTACCCGATTCGGATGTGGCCTGCGTCGGGCTGGAATACTTCTGCTTTGAAGGCGACGATCTATGGGCATCGAGCGATGATGCGCTGATCGCGCTGGCGACCAGGGAAATGGCGATACTCGGCCTCGTCAAACCCGAACAGGTCATCGGCGGGGCGGTGGTGCGTCAGGAAAAGGCCTATCCGGTCTATGATGAGGATTACGCCGCCAATGTCGATGCGATGCGCAAGGAACTGGAAGTGACGTCGCCAACGCTGCACCTGATCGGGCGTAATGGCATGCACCGTTACAACAACCAGGACCACGCGATGATGACCGCCATGCTGACGGTCGAAAACATCATCGCCGGTAAACGGGTATATGATATTTGGTGCGTCAATGAAGATGCCGAATACCACGAAGCGGGCGACGAAGGCGAAGCCAAGGCTTTGCCGGCGCGTCCGGGACACCGCGAAGCCAGCGCCGACCAGCAGGCCGCGCTCGACTCGGTCCGCGAAGTGCCGGAACGTGTGAAAAAGGCTCGGGTTGCCTGACCCGGAACGAACCGCACGCCGCCCCGCCACACGGGTCGGCGTGCGGCGCTTTCCAGATGTGCGCGCTCAAATTTTTGGGCCCAGGTCTTTGTACAAAGAAAAGACGTCCATGGCCGACATCTCGCTCACCCTCGCGCAACCCGACCGGCGGTTCGCCGCTTTGGCCAAAACCGCCTCGGGCTGGCCGGTACGCGTTTTGGTCGTGTGGCTGGTGCTTGTTGTCCTGCTGCTGATCGTCGATACACCGGCGATTGCGGCGGCGCGGTTTGGCGATCCCGACGATGCGCTGCGCCTGATCGAAGTGCGCGATTTGCTGGGCGGACAAGGCTGGTTTGATTTGCACCAGTACCGCATTGCCGCGCCGGATGGCGTGCCGATGCACTGGTCGCGGCTGGTCGATATCCCGCTGGCCGGGATGATCCTGGTTTTACGCCCCCTGCTTGGCCCGGCCATGGCCGAAATGGTGACAGTGGTTGCGGTTCCGTTGTTAACCCTGCTGGCCACGCTGATGCTGGTCGGGCGGCTGACCGCCAAATTTTTCGATACCGAAACCGTGGGTATTGCCTGTCTGGTCACCGGGATCGGCGGGCCGCTGCTGTTTCAGATGACGCCCATGCGCATCGACCATCATGGCTGGCAAGTCGTGCTGGCGCTGGCCGCCCTCAATGGCCTGGCTGCACGTGATACACTGCGCGGCGGGATCGTGATCGGCGCCGCGCTGGCGGCTTCGCTGGCAATATCGATCGAAGGGCTGCCGCTGTCGGTCGTGTTCCTGG
>JAYTHT010000221.1:0-1419 GCA_043732365.1 Novosphingobium sp.
CCCGGCGCGCTGCTGACGATCGATCCCGATGCCGCGCGCGCATCCAACGCGGCGGTCGCGACGCAGCCATCGACCGATAGTGCGCCGCCGTTTCGGGCCGCCGGCATGCCCGCCGATGCAGCGCAGCGGGCCGCCGACTGCCTGGCTGCGGCCGAATGGTACGAGGCGGGCGACAATCCCCCCGGCGAACGCGCGGTGGCGCAAGTCGTGTTGAACCGCACGCGCCATCCCGCCTTTCCCAAATCGGTATGCGGAGTGGTGTTTCAGGGTGCCGACCATGCCAATGCCTGCCAGTTCACATTTGCCTGCGACGGCTCGATCGGCGTGCGCACGCCGGGCCTTGCCGCGTGGAGCCGGGCGCGCGCGATCGCGCTGGCCGCGCTGGCGGGGGCAGTGGACGGTGACGTCGGCGTGGCCACGCATTATCACGCCGATTACGTCGTGCCGCGCTGGCGTGACAGCCTGGTCAAACTGGGTGTGGTTGGGCCACATCTGTTCTATCGCTGGCCGGGGTATTGGGGTTCGCTGGCGGTGCTGCGCCCGCTGCCATGGGGCAGCGACGAGCCGCACGTGCTTAGCCTGGCCCGACTGTCGCCGGCGCACGTCGCCACCGTGCCCGACGATGATGCCGTTACCCAGCCGCGCGCTATCCTGCCGGCCAACGCGTCCCTGGCAAATATTCCCTCGACCATGGCCGCCGCGCGTTTGGTTGGCGATGGGACCGGCCTGGCGCCACGATCGGGCAATGCCCGCACGGGCGGCACCACAGACCGGATCGAAGTCGTGATCGACCCCGCCGCCTTTTCTGGCAGTTATGCCGTGCGCGCATTTGGCCTGTGCAAGGACCATCCGCGTTGCCTGGTCATCGGGCACAACCCCGCCACGCCGGATGGGGTCGCGTTTCTATTGCTGCACGATGCGCAAAAGGGCGTCGAAACCGCACTGTGGAACTGCGCGCGCACAGCGCGTTCCGATACCGCGCAATGCCTGCCCGATGCCACCAAAACAGCGCGCATGGTCGCAAACTGGTTGGCGTATTGATCAGGGCCGGCTGATTTGGCCAGCTTGATCCGCGTACCCCGCCTCACGCTGTCGAAGTTTGAACTTGTAACGGTTTGGTGCACGGGACATCGTGCATGGCGATACCGTGTGCTTCCAGCAGGGGCGTTAAGCGGTTACGAACCTGTCTATTTAATTTGCAGACATGCCGAAAGGCTAGGTAGGTAAGATGAATAAAACAATTCAAGTCGTATGACCTAGAAGGTGGCTTCGGGATGCTCGCAAAACAGTTCTGGGTACACGTTCTGGGTACACAATACTCAATTAATTGGGTGCAGTGTCACCGTAATCCGTCACCGTAATCCCAAGGACGGCGTCATGCATGTCAAGGCCGGCGCCGGGATCATCGCCGACAGCAAC